>NZ_JBXKMX010000001.1:0-2668 GCF_056992975.1 Ectobacillus sp.
CAATTAAACGATCATGCAATACACTTTCTAGATTTAACAGTTTATCTGTTTCAGTTTGAGCCAACTTTGATACTGGAATACGCGTCCAAGTTGATACAACACTTGCAATGTCTTCAACCGTCACTTCGGAATTTTCTTTTCCTTGTTTTTCTTTCCATTGTTGTTTTGTGTCTTCCAATTGTTCACGCAAGCGTTGTTCATTATCACGCAATGATGCAGCCTTTTCAAATTCTTGACTTTGTACTGCTGCATCTTTCTCTTTTCTAACTTCTTCTAGCTTTTGTTCACATTCCTTAAGATTAGGTGGAGCTGTATAAGAACGTAAGCGCACTTTCGATGCAGCCTCATCAATTAAATCGATTGCTTTATCAGGTAAGAAGCGATCAGTAATATAGCGATCTGACAATTTTACTGCAGCTTCAATAGATTCATCTGTAATGGATACACGATGATGCGCCTCATAGCGATCTCGCAATCCTTTTAAAATTTGTACAGATTCTGCAACACTTGGTTCATCTACTTGAATTGGTTGGAAGCGACGTTCTAGTGCTGCATCCTTTTCAATATATTTACGGTACTCGTCAATCGTTGTAGCACCGATACATTGCAATTCACCGCGTGCAAGTGATGGTTTTAGAATATTAGATGCATCGATTGCACCTTCTGCACCGCCAGCTCCAATTAATGTATGAAGCTCATCAATAAAGAGTATGATATTCCCAGCTTGGCGGATTTCGTCCATTACTTTTTTCAAACGATCTTCAAATTCACCACGGTATTTCGTTCCTGCGACTACCGTTCCCATATCAAGTGTCATAACGCGTTTGTCACGTAACGTTTCTGGTACTTCATTGTGAATAATTTGTTGTGCTAAACCTTCTGCAATTGCTGTTTTCCCTACCCCTGGCTCACCGATTAGTACCGGATTGTTCTTCGTTCTTCTGCTCAGTACTTCAATAACACGTTGAATTTCCTTGCTTCTTCCAATCACTGGATCAAGGCGGCCTTCACGTGCAATAGCAGTTAAGTCTCTAGCTAGACTATCAAGCGTTGGTGTGTTTGCATTTGTTGTAGTACCTGCTTGATTTCCTGAAGTTGCCTCATTGCTTCCTAATAGTTGAAGCACTTGCTGTCTTGCCTTATTTAAGCTAACGCCAAGGTTGTTTAACACACGAGCTGCCACGCCTTCTCCTTCTCGTATCAATCCAAGAAGAATATGCTCCGTACCAACATAGGAATGGCCGAGCTTTCTTGCTTCATCCATAGAAAGTTCAATGACTTTCTTAGCTCTTGGTGTGTAGTGAACGGTTTGTGTGACTTCCGTTCCACGACCAATTAAAGCCTCTACTTCTTTTTGAATTTTTTCTGGACTTAATCCAAGAGCAAGAAGTGCTTTAGCAGCAATCCCTTCTCCTTCACGAACTAACCCTAACAAAATGTGCTCTGTACCAATATTATTATGACCAATACGAATGGCTTCTTCTTGGGACAACGCTAATACTTTTTGTGCACGTTCTGTAAATCTTCCAAACATCATATGAACTCGCCTCCTATTTATTGTTATTCTGTTCTAACAGCAACCGTTCTCGAATGAGAGAAGCCCTACGAAAATCTCGATCTTCTGGCCGCAAGGGACCTCCTGCATATTGCTGCAATACCCCCGGCTGCGTTAAAATCATCAGCTCCGTCAGAATATTATGAGAAATATTTTGAATATACCCTAAATCGATACCTAATCGAACATCTGATAAACAGCTTGCCGCTTCACCTGATTCTATTAATCGGCTATTTGCAAGAACACCATAAGAGCGAAATACTTTATCCTCAAGCTGAATACCCGATGTATTCAGTAATGCTTTTCTTGCCACTCGCTCTTGCTGTATTAACTGAGCCACAACACTTTTTAAATCTTCAATAATATCTTCCTCAGATTTTCCAAGTGTAATTTGATTGGAAACTTGAAAAATGTTTCCGAGTGCTTCGCTCCCCTCTCCATATATACCACGTACTACTAAACCCAATTGGTTAATAGCCGTTGCTATACGATTCATTTGCTGCGTTAAAACTAATGCAGGCAAATGCATCATGACGGAGGCCCGAAGTCCTGTTCCTACATTTGTAGGGCAACTCGTTAAATAACCCAGATGTTCATCAAACGCATACTCAATATGCTTCTCCAACCAATCATCTACTGTATTCGCAAGCTGCAAGGATTCTGATAATTGAAAGCCCGGAAATAAACATTGTATACGAATATGGTCCTCTTCATTGACCATAATACTGATTTGCTCACTTTCTGATAGTAGACAAGAACCTGAAGATGAATTTCCTGCCAAATCAGGGCTAATTAAATGCTTTTCCATGAGTACACGCCTTTGGATAGGCTGTAAATCATTCATTTTCAAAAATTCCATTTTTCCAAAGCTGGTTGAGTCGTCCTGTATAATGCTTTCCAATATTTCATTAATTTCCTGGACCTGTTCGTTCGTTAATAACGTTGGAAATAAAAAATCACGTAAATTTCTCGCTAACCGAATACGGCTACTTAACACAATGTCAGAATCAGGACCACTTTCCTTCATCCAAGGACTAATCGCATCATTCATAATGTGATCGAGTGACATAGAATTATTCCTCCTTTCTATGCTCACTAAGTTGTTGTTCAATC
>NZ_JBXKMX010000002.1:0-3690 GCF_056992975.1 Ectobacillus sp.
GTTGAAAGTATCTCGTTTTTCCTGGGCGAATTCAGGCTTCGTAACACTCATTAAATCATTTAAAATATGAATTGCCCGTTCTAATTCACTTTGGGCAATTTGAGAATATTCTTGCTTATATGATTCCTCCATCAATTGAAGGAATCCTTTCACTGAAGTTAAAGGATTTCGGACTTCGTGAGCAATCCCGGCTGCCATTTCTCCAATAGAGGATAATAGATGATTATTCCAGTTGTTATGATCATAGGATGTTTGTAAATAACTTATATTGAACATATATATATGAACTTTATCTAGTTTTTGATCTTTGAATGTTCGGTGGAATAAAAAAAAGTATGGATGTGTATCTACTGTTACGATAAACTCATTGCATCGTCCCATAAAACATTCATGTAGCTTCGTCTTAATATCGTTATTATTAATTCGATGGAAAAGATAGTTGGTATCTTTCTCATCAGAGAGTATAAGCCTTTTTCCCTCCTCATTTACTTTTTGAATCATGCCATTAGGATTGAGTTCAATCAAACCATAAGCGATCTCACGAGCCGTCGGTGATGCCATCATCGTAATGAACCCCGCCCTTCATCAAGCCACTTTACAGCTCTAACCTTTGTACCAAGGTTTATGGTACTTGTGACTTCAAATTCATCCATTAAGCGCTTCACTCCTGATAACCCCAATCCTAATCCGGTTTTGGAAGGGACTGTATTATTTAAAATTTGTTCAAGGTTTGGAATGCCAGGACCCTGGTCAATTGCGATGATTTCAATTCCATAGGATATAACTGGCTTTATATAGATTTCACCTTTGCCAGCGTAAAAGACAATGTTGCGAGTTAATTCCATTATCGATACTACTAATTTCGTTTGTTGGATCTTATTCAATCCGCAATCTTCAGCAACCCGTTTTCCGATTGTACTTGCTAGGTACACGTCATCCTCTCGTTCAATAATAATTCTGTACAAAGTATTCCCCTATCCTTTTTATAAATTCATAATATCTATATTTTTACATTGTATTTTAGCATATTTAGAGAAAAATAAAATTAGAATTTTTTAAAAATATGGTTTATTTATATTATTTTTTATAATAAAGTAATATTATTAGTAATCTGTTAAAAGATTCAAGAAATAATGAGGGATTAAAAATAATATGCATTGAGATGAATATTTAAAAAAAGGAAACCATTAGTTACAGTGAAAGTAACCAAGACAGCCTATGGGCTGTCTTGGAGAAAACAGTTCTTGATTATATTATTAGTTACTTAATCCAGTGTTATAATCTGGCTTTGTTGCACCATATGCCTCTAATTCTCGAATTACACTTCGATACTCTGAAATGCAAATGGATCCCTGTAAATACCTCTGGCCAGCAAAGTCTAACAGCATATTCAAATCTGTTGGTTCGTATTGCTTTAATGAAATAAAATATGTGCGTAGTTCCCCTAGTGTCATATCCTCATTCCCCCTTGAGAAGAATTCACTTCTACTGTTTTATCGTATCATAAATAAAAAGCTTTTATAATTTTTGCAAAATTGAAACTATCGACACGATTAGACACTATATCCTACATTTAGTAGTTGAAATTGAAGAGGACGTTACACGTTCTATCGTATTTTTTCATATCTTATTTATAAGAAGGGAGGGATTCTAATGTATCCTAATCAAAATCCAAACGGATACATGTATAATATGTATCCGTTTGAACCAGTTCAAATGAATCAAACGAACTATTATGAACCTTTTCAATTATCATTTCATAATCAGCAACCGTCTTTTTACCCTCCGCCACAACCATCCTATCATCCGACTCAGCCAAACTATCAACATGCCATGAATCCGTATAATCCATACCCTACAAAAAATAATAAAACACAGCAGCAAGGACAGTTTTCAAGTATTATTTCCCAATTTAAAACGAATGATGGAAATTATGATATTAATAAAATGATGAATACGGCAGGACAAATGATGAACGCAATGAATCAAGTAACAGGACTTGTAAAACAAGTAGGAGGTTTTTTTAAATAGAGTGAGCAACTGCGATGTTGCTCCATCTTTACATAGCTTACTAAAAGGATTTATTCGTTACTACGAACGAAATGATGGTTTGATTTATCTATTAATATTATAAATATTACAAAAGTGAAAAAAATGTATGTTTTTGTCGTAAATATATTGTTCGTTTTAACGATCACGTATACAATTAGAACGAGAAAAAATTCATTTAAATGGAGCGGAACCTGTGAAAAATGTAATTTTATATATGTTCTTTGGATTAGTAGTGTTAACGGTTTTGGTATTTACAAGTTTTAAGCATTTTTTGTACACGATTTTATCATAGTAAATAGGTATTTGTAATAGTCATGTACCTCTTTCCAATCATATTGTAAAGTGTAACTACATTATGTTGGAGAGGAGAAAAAAACTATGTATTGTAAACCTTGTTTTGGAGGGCCTTCTTTCGTATCACCAGCTGCAACAGGCCCAGTTATGACTACACCACCAGTTGTACATCCAACAAAGTACTGTGAAACGCACACATTTTCAACAACTGTTGTACCGCATATTCACCCAACTCACTCAACATTAGTAAATCATCAGATGGTCCAAAATCAACATTATTTTCCACAAACACAATCTGCTGTTAACACTGTACAACAAACGAATGTACCTGGATATGGACCAATTCCTCAAGTAGCGGGAGCGATGACAGGACCGTATGCACCAATGAGTCCTTACGGTGCTTCACCGTTGACAGGTCCTGGTAGCATGATGCCTGGATACGGACCAAGTCCTCAAGTAGCAGGAGCGATGACAGGTCCTGGAGGCATGATGCCTGGATACGGACCAAGTCCTCAAGTAGCAGGAGCAATGACAGGTCCTGGAGGCATGACACCTGGATACGGACCAAGTCCTCAAGTAGCAGGAGCAATGACTGGAAATATGGGGCCGAATGTAAATCCAATGGTAGGCGGCATGTTTAAGAAATAAGAAAAAGGGAACTAGCTGGGGCTAGTTCTTTTTGTGTTGGACAATGGTAGCAACAAATTCACCCATTTTATGATACTATTAGTGAGGTGATGATGATGAGAATTTTAGCAGTTACAGGATACAAACCGTTTGAACTTAGTATTTTTTCTAATGATCATCCTGGTGTAGTATATATTAAAAAAGCCTTACAAAAGTATCTCACTCAATTTGCAGAAGAAGGATTAGAATGGGTAATAATAAGTGGACAGCTTGGTGTTGAATTATGGGCTGCCGAGGTTGTGTTCGATTTGCAGGAACAATTTCCTGAACTAAAACTTGCGGTATTTACCCCTTTTTTAGAGCAAGAAGAGAAATGGAAGGATGATACAAAAGAATACTACGAGTTTATTCTTTCTCAGGCCGATCATGTGGACAGTATAACGAAGAAAAAATATGAAGGTCCGGAACAGTTTCGATTGAAAAATCAATTTTTTATACAGAAAAGTGATGCTTTGTTAGTGGTTTATGATGAGGAGAAAGAAGGAAGTCCTAAATATATCGTGGAGACAGCTAAAAAAATAGAACAATATCCTTGCTATTTTATTCGTTTTTCTGATCTACAGGATATGATAGAGCAAGAACAGTGGGAGAAAAGCGATGTGTACGATGACAGGGTATAATGTAACCATTGTAGAATAAAAAAGACAATGGTAAAAT
>NZ_JBXKMX010000003.1:0-15763 GCF_056992975.1 Ectobacillus sp.
GATATGGTTACGTTTTCTGGCGAAGTGAAAGGAAAGCACGATGGTTTAATGTATTATACAATCGGGCAGCGGCACGGCCTAGGAATCGGTGGGGACGGCGATCCTTGGTTTGTAGCCGGAAAAAATTTAGAGAAAAATCTATTGTATGTAGTCCAAGGCTTTCATAATGAATTGTTGTACGGGGATGAAGTTCTGGCGACAGATATTAGTTGGACGAGCGGAAAGCCGAAGGCTCAGCAGTTCACATGCACAGCCAAATTCCGCTATCGACAACCGGATAATAAGATAACAGTTACGATACTGGAAGATGGCAAGGTTCACATCACTTGTGATGAAAAAGTCCGGGCTATAACACCAGGACAAGCAGTGGTCTTTTATGATGGTGATGTTTGTCTTGGCGGAGGAACAATTGATGAAGTGTTCCGAAATGGGAAAAAATTAACGTACTTATCTTGAATTTATGAAACCTCGGGCTTTAATGAGACCGAGGTTTCTTTTATGATAGATGTATGAAGAATGGTTAAAGGAATAAAATTTTAGAGCAGAGGTGTATCGGATGGCAAAGCTTGATGAAGGTATTGCGTACATGCAGGAAGGAAATTGGGAGGAAGCTGCAAGGCTGTTAAATGAAGTAATTGAAGAAGATCCATCTAATCCAATTGGATATGTAAATTTCGGAAATTTATTAGACGCAATAGGCGAACGCGACCGTGCTGTTGCTTTTTATAAGAAGGCATTAGAATTAGACGATAAGCTTGGAACTGCTTATTATGGTCTTGGTACGATTTATTATGAAGTAGAAAAATTTGAAGCGGCAAAACGTATGTTTGAAAAGGCGGTTTCATGTAATATCCAAACAAATGATGTATTCAGTATGCTTGGATTTACCCACATTCAATTAGGAAATGATATGTTAGCACTGCCGTTTTTACAACGGGCAATTGAACTCAATGAAACAGATGTAGAAGCAACCTTTCAATATGGATTATGTTTAGCTCGTATGGACCACATTAAAGAAGCGAAGCCTTTATTTGAAAAGGTGTTACAAATGGATCCTACGCATGCAGATGCCTATTATAACTTAGGGGTTGTGTATGCGTTTTTGGATGAAAAAGATGAGGCTTTGCAATGTTTTAAGAAGGCAGTAGTTATTCAGCCTGATCATCTTCTTGCTGGTAATGGTATACGAATGGTTGAGAAAAACCAGTAAGGTGGAAAGGGAGGTGACGCCTCGTGCAAAACTCAATGGATTTATTTGAAGAAGAGCAAAGGTTCCTTAAGGCTCAAGTGCTTGTTACGATTTTTCATAATGAGGAGAATTTGTATTCTGTCGTTCGAATGAGAGTGATAGAAACAAATGAAGCTTATGACGACAAAGAAGTAATCGTTACCGGCCACTTTCCACGCATGCATGAAGAAGAAATTTTCACACTTACTGGAACGTTTAAAGAACATCCACGATACGGTATGCAATATCATACTGAAACCTTTAAGAAAGAATTACCGCAAACGAAAAGCGGAATCGTCCAGTATCTATCAAGCGACTTATTTAAAGGAATTGGAAAACGAACGGCAGAGCGGATTGTGGAGAAGCTAGGGGAGCATGCTATTTCGAAAATTATGGACGACCCTGCTGCTCTTGATGGAATTATAAGCAAAGATAAGGCGCAAGATGTATACGCGACCATTACCCAGCATCAAGGTCTAGAAAAAGTGATGAGTTTCTTAAGTGGTTACGGATTTGGAACAAAGCTAAGCATTAAAATTTATCAAACATATAAAGAGCAGACGCTCGAAGTGATTCGTAATAAGCCGTACCAGCTAATTGAAGATGTCGATGGTATTGGATTTGCGCGTGCCGATGAAATTGGAAAGGCGTTCGGTATTTCGGGAAATCATCCGGACCGTATACGGGCAGGCTGTTTATTTACATTAGAAAATGTGTCGCTACAAGAAGGACATATATTTATGACGAACAAGCAGCTAGTCGATCAATCGCTTGAATTACTGAATCATCGTGAGGACACGATACAACCCGTGCATATTAATGAATGTCTATCCTCTCTTCAAACGGAGGAAAAAATCGTTATAGAGGAAGAACGTGTGTATCTTGCTTCCTTATATTTTGCCGAAAAAGGCCTGGTTACCTCCATGCACCGCATTCTTCATCAAGATGAAAAAGAGAGCTTTCCAGAGTCAGAGTTTTTATTATCACTTGGGACAATCGAAGATAAATTAGCTGTTCAATATGCACCAAAGCAGAAGGAAGCGATTCAAACCGCACTATCAAAGCCTGTCATGATTTTAACGGGGGGACCTGGTACGGGGAAGACAACCGTTATCCGCGGGATAGTAGAAATGTATGCATCCTTACAAGGTATTTCGCTAAATCCAAAGGAATATACAGAGGACAATCCATTTCCTATTTTATTAACAGCTCCAACAGGGCGTGCCAGTAAACGTATGAGTGAGTCTACCGGTTTACCCGCAGGTACCATTCATCGTCTACTCGGCTGGACACCGGAAGGCTCCTTCGGAAGGGATGAAAACGATCCTATCCAGGGAAAGCTTCTGATTATTGATGAATTTTCTATGGTCGACATTTGGCTAGCAAATCAGTTGTTTAAATCTCTTCCGTCTACGATTCAAGTCATTATCGTAGGCGATGAAGATCAATTACCTTCCGTAGGACCGGGACAAGTACTAAAGGATCTGCTACAAAGTGAACGAATTCCTACGGTTCGTTTAACTGAAATCTACCGCCAAGCAGAGGGATCATCTGTGATTCAGCTGGCTCACAGTATTAAGAACAATGAAGTGCCTGCTGATATAACGGTCCAAAAGGTTGATCGTTCCTTTATTGCGTGCGCAGGGCCACAGGTTGTAGAGGTTGTGAAGAAAGTGTGTGAAAGTGCACAGGCAAAGGGATTTACGGCTCGGGATATTCAAGTTCTCGCTCCTATGTACCGCGGTCCTGCTGGTATAAATGCACTTAATTTAGCGCTGCAAGAAGTATTTAACCCACCCAGGGAAAAAAGGAAGGAAATGCAGTTCGGTGAAGTAACATACCGAGTTGGTGACAAGGTCCTCCAGCTAGTCAATCAGCCTGAGAGCCAAGTGTTTAATGGTGATATTGGTGAAATTGTTGCGATTTTTTATGCAAAGGAAAATGTGGAACAGCAAGATATGCTGGTTATTTCATTCGATGGAATTGAAGTCACCTATACAAAAGGGGACTTTAATCAAATTACGCATGCATATTGTTGCTCGATTCATAAATCGCAAGGAAGCGAATTTCCTATTGTTATTTTACCCGTCGTGAAAAGCTATTATCGTATGCTAAGACGCAATTTAATTTATACAGCGATTACACGAAGTAAGAAATTTCTTATCCTTTGCGGAGAACAGGATGCGTTTCATTCCGGTATACACCGTACTGATGATTCCGTGCGGCAAACATCGCTTTGTGAGAAACTGCAAGAACGATTTGGTGATCAAGGAGAAGATAAGCAAGAGGAGTCTAATCCTTTACATATTGACTTAGAGGCGGATAGCGATGATGTGGAAAATATTTCGCCTTATGATTTTATGTAGAGAAGACACACTATAAGTAGGTAGAAAGAAACTCGTTCTACCTACGTTTAATAAGGGCTTGTTTGGACATACTGAGAGAATAGAAAAAGGCAAAGGAGTGGACTGCCTTGTTAGTATGTCCAAACTGCAAAGGAAAAGATATTGGGAAAATTGGTGTAAACCAATACTACTGCTGGAGCTGTTTCATTGAGCTTTCTATTACGAAAGGCATGATTTATACTCATCAAGTGGAAGAAGATGGGTCACTTAGCTCTCTTGATGATTTATTTCATGAGGATGAACGGAAAATCAGCATGTAAGGGGTGTTGTGTCTTGAATATAAGAAACTCAATTATGGCATTTGGTTTAGGTGCGGCAGCTTATCATTATGTACGAAAAAATAATGTGATGTCCGTACAGAATATGAAGAAGGCTAAAAAATTAGTTAAGTCGTATTTTTAAAAAGTAGAGATGACCAAAGGGGGCTATATATTTCCCTATTAGGTCCTCTCTTTTTTTTACCAGATTACGTATAAACGTTCCTCACTCTTCTCACACTACATAAGGGAGGGATGTGTATTGAAACAAATAAAAATCATTTGGATTTATCGGTTGGCACTTTTGCTCCTCTTCTTTTTATGTTTACTCGTTTTTTGGAAATTAAAGCCGATGTGGAAGCCGATGCTAGACGTGTTGAAGCTCATACTTATCCCGTTCCTAGCTGCTTTTTTTATCGCATATTTGCTGCACCCACTTGTAGAAAAATTAAATAAACACGGGGTTCCAAGGACGTTGGCTATTTTACTTATCTATCTATTATTTTTTGGAGGGGTTGGATATGGGGTATATAAAGGCACGCCAATCGCCATTGCTCAGCTTCAGGATATGAATAATAATTTTCCAAAGTTTATGGTCATGTACGAAAGTTGGAGCGATCATGTTGAAGAAAAAACAGAGAATTATCCAGAATTTGTGCATGAAAAACTTAGACAAGTATTTATTAGTATAGAAGAAAAAGTGCAATCTTTGTTAAATCGTATAATGAGTACAGCTAGAACGATTTTGGATTCCATGTTGATTATCTTCCTTGTTCCATTTGTTGTCTTTTACCTATTAAAGGATTACGGAGAAATATATCATATCTTTTGGAAACTTGTTCCTTTGAAATGGAGAAAGGAAGGACAAAAGCTAGCTGCGGATATGGATCAAACACTGGGAAATTACATTCGGGGTCAGCTATTTGTATGTGCCGTACTAGCGGGTGTTTCAGCGATTGCTTTCTGGATTATTGGAATGAAATACCCGCTCTTGCTTGGTATTATAATTGGATTAACTGATATTATTCCTTACTTTGGCCCGATTCTTGGCGCCATTCCAACGATTGGAATCGCTATGACGATTTCTACTCAAATGGTCATAAAAGCAGCAATTACACTTGCTGTACTGCAATTTGTAGAGAGTAATATCTTATCCCCATACATTGTTGGCAAATCTCTTCATATGCATCCTGTTATAATTATGTTCTCTCTTCTTGTAGGGGGAGAAATAGGAGGAATTGCAGGACTTCTTCTTGCTGTTCCAATATTAGCTATTGTACGTTCTATCATTTTACATTCAAAATCATTCTTAGCAAGGCGTTGACAATGTTTTTACTATCACGTTATAATTCGTTATATATGTAAATTTGATGACGGATCGAGTATGTCACTACTATTTTTCAGAGAGGATGTCCCGCGGCTGAGAGGACTCTAAACAAGGGTGATAGAAGGCTAATCCTAAAAAGCAGCTAATCCCTGCCGTCCTGCCACGTTATGGCAACTTGAGGTGATGAGCTACGGTTCATAATCAGGGTGGTAACGCGAGTATACTCTCGTCCCTGCTATGGGGACGGGGGTTTTTTGTTTGTCAAAAATAAAGGAGGATTTACAATGAAGACACTGAAGGCAGCACAAATTCGCCAAATGTTTTTAGACTTTTTTAAAGAAAAAGGGCATAGCATAGAACCGAGCGCTTCGCTCGTACCACATGATGATCCAACGTTATTGTGGATTAATAGCGGTGTTGCAACGCTGAAAAAATATTTTGATGGACGGGTTGTTCCGCAAAATCCGCGCATTACGAACGCACAAAAATCTATTCGTACCAATGATATTGAAAACGTTGGGAAAACAGCACGCCACCATACGTTTTTTGAAATGCTAGGTAACTTTTCAGTAGGTGACTATTTTAAAGAAGAAGCAATTGCATGGGCTTGGGAATTCTTAACGAGCAGTAAATGGATTGGTTTTGATAAAGATAAACTTTCGGTTACGATTCATCCAGAAGATGAGGAAGCATTTCGCATTTGGAATGAAGAAATGGGAATTCCAAAAGAACGAATCATTCGTCTTGAACATAATTTTTGGGATATTGGAGAAGGACCAAGTGGACCAAATACAGAAATTTTCTACGATCGCGGCGAAGCTTATGGCAATGACCCAAGCGATCCAGAAATGTATCCTGGTGGAGAAAATGAGCGTTATTTAGAAATATGGAATCTTGTATTTTCCCAATTTAACCATAACCCTGATGGTACATATACACCACTACCAAAGAAAAACATTGATACAGGTATGGGATTAGAACGTATGGCTTCTGTTGTACAAAACGTTCCAACAAACTTTGATACAGATTTATTTATTCCGATTATTGAAGCAACAGAAGTAATTTCAGGTGAAAAATATCGTACGGATAAAGAGAAAGATACTGCATTTAAAGTAATCGCTGACCATATACGTACAGTAACTTTTGCAGTAGGAGATGGGGCGCTTCCATCTAATGAAGGCAGAGGCTATGTATTACGTCGTTTATTGCGCCGTGCAGTACGATATGCGAAGAAGTTAAATATCAATCGTCCGTTTATGTATGAACTTGTTCCAGTAGTGGGCGAAGTAATGAACGATTTTTATCCGGAAGTATTGGAAAAAACTGCATTTATTCAACGTGTGATTAAAAATGAAGAGGAACGCTTCCACGAAACGTTACATGAAGGAGAAGCGATTCTAACAGATGTGATTGAAAAAGCGAAGAAACAAGGAACAGGAACGATTAGCGGTGAAGATGCATTCCGATTGTACGATACATACGGTTTTCCAATCGAACTAACGGAAGAATATGCAGAAGATGAGAACTTAATAGTCGATCATGCTGGCTTTGAAGCTCAGATGGAAAAACAACGTGAGCGTGCAAGAGCAGCACGTCAGGATATGGACAGTATGCAAGTCCAAGGCGGTGTACTGGGAGATATTAAAGTAGAAAGCAAATTCGTTGGTTTCTCTCAATTAGAAACAAAGAGTAAGATTGTTGCCCTTATTCAAAACGGAGAATATGCAGATGTAGTAAAAGCGGGAGAAGAAGCGCATATTATGCTCGACGCAACACCTTTTTATGCAGAAATGGGTGGTCAAATTGCTGACTTTGGACAAGTAGTTGGAGAAGGATATCGAGCTAAGGTGACAGATGTTCAAAAAGCACCAAATGGCCAACATTTGCATAAAATTATAGTAGAAGAAGGATCATTTAGAAATGGCGTAAGCGTAACGGCAATTGTAGATCAAGCAAACCGTGCCAATATTATTAAAAACCATACAGCGACTCATTTACTTCACCAAGCATTAAAGGATGTTTTAGGCGTACATGTAAACCAAGCAGGTTCACTCGTAACTAGTGAACGACTTCGTTTTGACTTCTCTCATTTTGGACAAGTCACTCCTGAAGAGTTAGAAAAAGTTGAACATATTGTTAATGAAAAGATCTGGGAAAGCATTGCTGTAAATATTTCCGAAAAGCCAATCGCTGAAGCGAAAGCAATGGGCGCTATGGCATTGTTCGGTGAAAAATATGGAAAGATTGTCCGCGTTGTACAAGTAGGAGATTTTTCTTTAGAACTATGCGGCGGCTGTCACGTTGACAATACAGCATCAATCGGTATTTTTAAAATTGTATCCGAATCTGGTATTGGGGCAGGTACGCGCCGTATTGAAGCAGTAACAGGTAAATTTGCATATGAATTGATGAACAGTCAAGTTATGCTCTTGCAAGAAACGGCAGGAAAACTGAAAACGAACACGAAGGACATTTTAACTCGGGTTGATGGTTTATATGCTGAAGTAAAACAATTGCATAAAGAAAACGAATCGCTCGCAGCTAAGTTAAGTAATATTGAAGCAGGAAATCTTACAGAGCAGGTTCACGTAGTAGAAGGTATAAATGTATTAGCAAGTCAAGTACAAGCAACGGATGTGAACCATCTTCGTACCATGTTAGATGATTTGAAAACGAAGGTAGATACAGCGGTTATTTTACTTGCAGCAGTGAACGAAGGTAAAGTTACGTTACTAGCAGGAGTTACAAAGGATCTTGTGAAGACATTCCATGCAGGCAAACTAGTAAAAGGTGCAGCAACTATTTGCGGTGGAGGCGGCGGGGGCCGACCTGATATGGCTCAAGCTGGTGGTAAAGACCCAAGCAAGGTAATGGAAGCACTTGCTTATACAGAGGAGTACGTCAAATCTGTTTTAAATTCATGATGGATTAGTGTACAATGATAGGGAGAAAATATTTCTTCTCCCTATTTCAAGCAAAGTGAGGTGCTTACAGTGGACCCATTCGATAAAACAATGAAATTTACAGTTCAAGATGAAAAACAAAGTGTTCAAGTAAATGAGGTATTGTTTACAGTTTACGATGCACTTCAAGAAAAAGGATATCATCCAATTAATCAAATTGTAGGCTATTTGTTAAGTGGCGACCCAGCGTACATACCTCGTCATAAGGATGCACGTAGTATCATCCGTAAGCTCGAACGGGACGAATTGATTGAAGAATTAGTGAAATCTTATTTAAAGAATCACCGTGAGGAGTAATCATGCGCGTTTTGGGGTTAGATGTAGGAACAAAAACAATCGGTGTCGCAATAAGCGATGAAATGGGCTGGACAGCCCAAGGAATAGAAACGATTAAAATTAATGCAGAGCGAAATGAATTTGGCTTTGCACGTATTAAAGAGTTAGTTAATGAGTATAATGTTGAACAAATTGTGATTGGCTTGCCAAAGAATATGAATGGCACAATCGGTGAACGCGGCAAAGCTTGTCAGGATTTTGCTGACAAATTGCATACATTTCTTACTCTTCCATGTACGTTATGGGATGAGCGTCTTTCTACTATGGCTGCAGAAAAAATGCTTATATCTGCGGATGTTAGCCGTAAAAAACGTAAAAAAGTTATAGACAAAGTTGCAGCCGTTGTTATTTTGCAAGGGTACTTAGATAGCAAACAATAGGAGTGAATAAGTAATGACAGAACATAACCATGACCACGATCACGATCATGACCATACTGATCTTGTAGAAGAAAATCAAATTACAATTGTAGACCAAGACGGCAATGAACATTTATGTGATATCGTCTTTACTTTTGAACACGATCAATTTGGACAGAAAACGTATGTCGTGTTCTCTCCAGTTGGAGAGTTAGATGAAGACGGTGACCGCATTTATGATGCAGCCATTGTGAAGCCGGATGAATCAGAAGAGGGCGGCATATTAGCTGAACTTGAATCTGAAGAAGAATGGGATTTAGTACAAGAAGTGTTCGGTGCTTTTCTAGATGACGAAGAAGAGTAAGCCATTTAGAGTCAGCGGACTGTGAAAGCAGTCCGTTTTTCTATGGGGAAAGAAAAATTATTTCTCCGTTAGGTTTCTGCCGTTTGTTACTTCAAGGGGGATAGACAAAAGATGATGAAATTTAATAAACCCAAGCGAAAGTTAAAGAGTTGGGTGATTGTTCTGCTCGGAATCGTCTTCGTTAGTGCCGCGTTATGTATTTACGTAATGACTGCTTTGCAACCCGCAAATGCACAAAGTGCAGAAAAACAAAAGGTCACTATTGAACCAGGAACATCAACTGCTGAAATTGGAGACTTACTTAAGAAAAGTGGTATTGTGAAGAATGGAACTGTATTCGAGTACTATGTAAAGACTATGTATAAAACAGGACTGAAGCCCGGAACATATTTACTTAGCCCTGCCATGAGCGTAAAAAATATTGCAGACCATATTACAGGAGGAACCATGTATCAGGTACCTCTAAATAAAGTTGTGATTCCAGAAGGTTCACAAATAGTTGAAATCGCCGATATCATTGCAAAAGAGTTTGCTATGAACAAAGAGGATGTCGTAAACCAGCTAAACGATTCTGCGTTGCTAAATCGTCTACATAGTAAATATCCTCAGCTTATTACAGACAAGCTAAATGATTCCGCAATTAAATATAAGCTGGAAGGATACTTGTATCCGGCAACCTACTCGTATTTTAAAAAGCCAAAATCAATTGATGAAATTATTGCACCGATGCTCGATAAAACGAATAGCTATGTGGTTAAACATGAAGATCAGATTAAGCAAAAGCAATTGGATGTACATCAATTTTTAACGATGGCTTCTTTAATTGAAGAAGAGGCAACGGCTACTACAGATCGGCAAAAAATTGCAAGTGTATTCTATAATCGTTTAAAAACGAATATGCCTTTGCAAACAGATCCAACGGTTTTATATGCGCTTGGTAAACATAAAGAACGGGTTTTGCTGCAGGATTTAAAGGTGGCTTCACCATACAACACATACATGAATAAAGGATTGCCGGTTGGACCGATTTCCAATGCTGGCGAACCGTCATTGCAGGCAGTGCTTGAACCAGCGCAAACAGATTACTATTATTTTCTCGCGGCACCAAACGGAGAAGTGTTCTTTGCAAAAACACTAGAAGAGCATAATGCGCTAAAGGCGAAGTATATTACTGCAAAATAGAAAAGCAATGCATAGTAAAATTGTCGCATCTCTTTCCTTTTTATGATAGAATATATCGGGTTAAAAAGAGCTTGTAACATTACGATATTTCTTGTAATGTACAAGTTATAAAAATGAGCGGAACTTGTTGACAGGGAGTGCTCTGGTGGGGGAAGCAAGATTCCTGAACCACTCGTTAGCACTCTTTCTTTTTATAGTATCTTTTACTGTATTCAAGTATGTTCTTGCGTTGAAAGGAGGTTTTACGATGGAGCCGAATGCAACACAACACTATTTACTTTCCTTCATTGAAGAGAAGGATCCGCTTATTTTGCAAATGGAACAGTACGCAAATGAACACCATGTTCCGATTATGGATAAGCTTGGAATGGAATTTATGCTACAGTTACTTCGCTTAATCGAGCCTGCATCTATTCTTGAAATAGGAGCAGCCATTGGATACTCCGCTATACGAATGGCGAAAAATGTTCATGCGAATGTAGTGACAATCGAAAGAGATAAAGAACGGTATGATGAAGCCATTTTAAATATTAATCAAGCTGACTTACAAGATACTATTTCTCTTATTTTTGGGGACGCGCTTGAAACATCTTTACAAGTGAAACAACACGGCACATTTGACGTTATATTTATAGATGCAGCAAAAGGACAATACCAACGTTTCTTTGAGCTGTATGAACCTCTTCTAAATGAAGGAGGAGTCATTATCACTGATAATGTTCTGTTCCATGGCCTTGTTGTAGAAGAAAATATTGAAAAGAAACGATTACGTAGTTTAGTAAACAAGATAAAGAACTATAATGAATGGTTAATGGCACATGATGGATTTGATACTACTATTTTTCCTATTGGTGATGGAGTAGCAGTTAGTAAAAAAAGAGGTGAACGGAAATGAAAAAACCAGAATTACTAGTCACACCAACGAGCATACATGATATTGAACCGCTTGCAAAGGCAGGGGCAGATGCATTGATTGTTGGAGAACAAAAGTTTGGCCTTAGACTTGCAGGAGAATTTTGCCGTGCAGATGTGAAGAAGGCTGTAGAACTTGCTCATCAACATCATATAAAACTTTATGTTGCAATGAATGCCATTTTTCATAACGAAAGCATTGATGTGCTGGCAAACTACGTATCCTTTTTAAAAGAAGCAGGTGTAGATGCCATTGTATTCGGTGATCCAGCTGTCCTAATGACAGCGAAGGAAATTGCCCCTGATATGAAACTACACTGGAATACAGAAACGACAGCAACAAATTGGTTCACTTGCAATTATTGGGGACGTAAAGGTGCAAAGCGCGCAGTCCTCGCTCGTGAATTAAGCTTTGAAGCGATTGAAGAAATAAAGGAGCATGCAAAGGTAGAAATTGAAGTGCAAGTTCATGGTATGACATGTATGTTCCAGTCAAAGAGATCACTTATTGGAAATTACTTCGAATATCAAGGACGTAACCTTGAGATTGAAAAGAAAAAATACGAAAAGAATATGTTTCTCCATGATCCAGAACGAAATAGCAAATATCCTGTATTTGAAGATGAGAATGGCACACATATTATGAGTCCAAAGGATATTTGTATTATTGATGAACTAGAAACACTTATTGATGCACAAATTGATTCCTTTAAGATTGATGGAGTGTTGAAAGATTCTGCGTATCTAATTGAGGTTACGAAAAAATATCGCACAGCTATCGATCTTTGTGTAGATAATCGTGATAAATACGATGAAGTGAAGGATCAGCTTTACAAAGAAATTGAAACTATTCAGCCCATTAATCGTCCGTTAGATACGGGGTTTTTCTATAAAGAAACTGTATACTAAACAAAGGAGGTATAAGTATGACTGGTAAGGAAATTTCACGAATCATTGATGGAAAACGCATTATAGTGAAAAAACCTGAATTGTTAGCACCTGCAGGCAACTTAGAGAAGCTTAAGATTGCCGTACGCTACGGGGCTGATGCCGTATTTATCGGCGGGCAAGAGTTCGGTCTTCGATCAAATGCTGACAATTTTACGATAGAAGAAATGGCAGAAGGCGTTGCTTTTGCAAAAGAGTACGGAGCAAGAATATATGTAACAACGAATATATATGCCCACAATGAAAATATGGACGGATTAGAAGAATATTTGCAAGCGATTGAGAGCGCGGGAGTTGCTGGGATTATCGTAGCGGATCCATTTATCATTGAGACTTGTAAGGAAGTAGCACCATCATTAGAAATTCATTTAAGCACGCAGCAATCACTCACGAACTGGAAGGCTGCGCAGTATTGGAAAGAAGAAGGCTTAGATCGCGTTGTACTTGCACGCGAAACGAGCTATGAAGAAATTAAAGAAATGAAAGAAAAAGTGGATATTGAAATAGAAACGTTTATCCACGGCGCAATGTGTATAGCCTATTCTGGAAGATGTACGCTTAGCAATCATATGACGGCACGTGACTCCAACCGTGGGGGTTGCTGTCAATCATGCCGATGGAACTATGATTTAGTACAAACAACCTCACAGGAGAAAAATGCAGATGAAATCGCGTTATTTGAAGAAGGGGACGAGTCATTTGCGATGAGTCCAAAGGATTTAACATTAGTTCAATCCATTCCGAAAATAATTGAGGCTGGAATTGATAGTTTGAAAATTGAAGGCCGTATGAAATCCATTCACTACATTGCAACCGTTGTAAGTGTATACCGTAAAGTAATTGACACCTACTGCGGGGATCCTGATCATTTTGAATTCAAGAAAGAATGGGAAGAAGAGCTTGATAAATGTGCAAACCGTGACACAGCCTCAGCTTTCTTTGAAGAAGTACCTGGATATCAACAACAAATGTATGGAGATCATAGTAAAAAAACAACATTTGACTTTGTTGGCTTAGTACTTGCTTACGACGCAGAAACAAAAATAGCAACCATTCAACAACGAAACCACTTTAAACCTGGTCAAGAAGTAGAATTCTTCGGACCAGAAATCGAAAACTTTACGCAGCAAGTCGAAACGATATGGGGAAGCGAAGGCGAAGAACTAGACGCAGCAAGACACCCACTAGAAATAGTAAAAATCAAAGTAGACAAACTCGTACACCCATACGACATGATGAGAAAAAGAATGTATCAATAATTAAAAGCGGAAATCGGCTCGTTCAGCTCCGGAGGGCGGAAGTTCTCACCCCAAAAAGGCGCTTTTTGCCTTTATGGGGTGAGGTTTTCCGACCGGAAGGAGCTAGCCGATTGAAGCTGGACACCAAAGAAAAGCGGAAATCGGCTCGCTTTAGCCACGGAGGGCGGAAGTTCTCTAAAAAACAAAGCCGAGATGTTCTTTTATATGAATGTTCGTATATTTTAAGAAAGAGTGGTAGTATAGATGGGGAAGCAAAAGCCTATTGTGATTGGAATCGCTGGAGGATCAGGTTCTGGGAAAACAAGTGTAACAAAAGCGATTTTTGATCATTTTCATGGTCACTCTATTTTAATGCTCGAACAAGATTTTTATTACAAAAATCAAGATGACATCCCGTTTGAAGAACGATTACAAACGAATTATGATCATCCTCTTGCATTCGACAATGATTTGTTGATCCAACAAATAAATCAATTGTTAAAATATGAGCCGATTGAAAAGCCATTGTACAATTATAAATTGCATACACGTTCAAAAGAAACGATTCATCTAGAACCAAAGGACGTTATCATTTTGGAAGGTATTCTTATTCTAGAAGATAAACGTCTACGCGATTTGATGGATATCAAAATATTTGTAGACACGGATGCAGATATTCGAATCTTGCGAAGAATGCAGCGTGACATGAATGAACGTGGCCGTACGCTTGATTCGGTAATCGAACAATATATAAATGTTGTAAGACCGATGCATAATCAATTTATTGAACCATCTAAGCGCTATGCGGATATTATTATTCCAGAGGGCGGGCAAAATCACGTAGCAATTGATATAATGGTAACAAAAATTGGAACAATTCTTGAAGAAAAAACAATTTTGTAATAGCATAGAAAAAGACACCGAAACAGGAGGTTTTTTTCCTGCACATACCGAATACAGTGGAACATATAACCTCACCCCGTGATGGGTGGGGCCGTCTTTGTATGGATGGCATCATTAGGTAGTAGATAGAAAAAGGAGTGGACATTATGGCAACTGAAAAAACGTATCCAATGACACAAGCTGGTAAAGATAAGCTTGCGCAAGAATTAGAGTATTTAAAAACGACAAGAAGAAAAGAAGTAGTAGAACGTATTAAAATTGCGCGTAGCTTCGGAGATCTATCTGAAAATTCTGAATACGATGCAGCGAAAGATGAGCAAGCATTCGTAGAAGGACGCGTAACACAAATTGAAAATATGATCCGCAATGCGGTTATTATTACAGAAAGCTCAGAAGTATCAAACGTTGTTTCTCTTGGAAAATCTGTTACATTTATCGAATTGCCAGATGGAGAAGAAGAAACGTACACAATTGTTGGTAGTGCAGAAGCAGATCCGTTTGAAGGAAAAATTTCAAATGATTCACCAATTGCAAAGAACCTACTTGGTAAACAAGTCGGAGATGAAGTAATTGTAGCTACACCAGGCGGAGAAATGAAGATGAAAGTTCTAGCTGTAAAATAAACCAAATGATTTAAATTGACAGTACCAAGAGAATGATTAGCCCTCACAGAATTTATTCTGTGAGGGTTTTGAGCGTCTATCCGGTTTTATTTAGGCCTAAAGAGGTTTGTGCTTACTTACCTCTTTTCTTAGTTATCTGGGGGTTTAAAAGAATACAAATAAAAGGATTTTCTTCATCCTTCCCTAAATTGGTGCTACAATAAGAAATATGTGAATACAACACGGATGGAGGTAAGAGTATGACTCAAACTCTAGACGATTCGAGACTACACAAAAGAAAGCAGAAGCGTCGTAAATTATTTTTGAACATACTAATTGGAATCGTCTTTTTTGCTGCAGTTACAGTCGCATACCAACTGTTCTCATCTCCGAAACAAACGGTGAAGAGTAATAATGTTAATCAAAATAAAGTGGCAACTGATGCAAAAAATGCAACAAGTTCTGCAGCATCTACAAGCAATGCTGCAAGTCCTTCGGGTAGTACATCCCAGCCTGTTGAAGATAAAAAAGTAGTTGTTCAACAAAGTGATCCAAAGGTTACGGAAGCCTATACAAATCCATCATGGAAGCCAGTAGGTACTTCTCAATCAGAACCACATACGACAAAGTTTGATACATCTTCTCAAGATTGGAAAGAAATGGTTCAAACGATTTCTTATGCATTGAAAATTCCAACCGATAATTTAACCATTTTATTTATTGGTAATAATGGAGAAAA
>NZ_JBXKMX010000004.1:0-8520 GCF_056992975.1 Ectobacillus sp.
CAGGAGAAAGTTTCATTTTCACTCCACGCTCACGAAGTTCCTGAGATGGTTGAATGAACGTACGTCCAACATACCGATTTTTAATCATTCCAAGTTCATATGGAATGCCGGAAGCTTCTGCAAAGCCTATTGCAGCTGAAATACTAGAATCTGGTACTCCTGTTACTACATCTGCTTCAACTGGCGCTTCTTTCGCTAGTTGTTTTCCCATACTTTTCCGCGCTGCATGTACGTTAATACCATCAATGTTGCTATCCGGACGTGAGAAATAAATATATTCCATACTACAAATTGTATGCTTTTTCGGTTCTGCAAACCGATGAGCCTCTATACCATTATCTGATATTGCAAGCATTTCACCTGGTTCTACATCGCGAATATATGTCGCTCCAACGATATCTAAAGCACACGTTTCAGAAGCGACAACATATGCATCATCTAATTTGCCAAGTACAAGAGGACGAAATCCATTTGGATCAAGAGCTGCGATCATCTCTGTATCAGTCATGATAAGGAATGCGTATGCGCCTTGTAATTTATTTAGCGCAACCTTTACTCGTTCTACTAATGGAAATTCACTATGACGTTTTAGTAAGTGCGCAAGTACTTCTGTATCCGATGTTGTTTGAAAAATACTTCCTTGCAATTCAAGTTCTAATTTGATTCGATTTGCATTAACAAGATTCCCGTTATGTGCAAGTGCAAGACTTCCTGTCAGAGAACGGAAGAGTAGAGGCTGTACATTTTCATAACCTCCACCTCCTGCTGTCGCATAACGAACATGGCCAATAGCGGCATCTCCGCATAACTTATCAAGCTCTCCGTTTGAGAAAACGTCTGTAATTAAGCCAAGGCCCTTATGTCCTTCTAGCTTTTTACCATCATTAACAACAATTCCTGCACCTTCTTGACCACGATGCTGTAAGCTGTGCAATCCATAATACGTAATTTGTGCTGCATTACGGTGACCCCAAATCCCAAACACACCACATTCTTCATTCAAGCCTTTTATTTCAGCAAGCATGGAATTGCTCCTTTCCAAGCATCTACCATTTCATTTACGAATGCATCTACAAGGGTTTCTTCTCCCTTTGTAATCGTAAGTTTTGCAGCATTTGTAACTTCGCCAATTAGATTTGCTTCTACGACCTTTTCAAACGCTTCTTTGTTTTCAGCTTTAACCGATACAACAAAGCGAGATTGTGACTCAGCAAATAATTCTGTTACTGCTTCGCCCTTCACCTGAACTGTTGCACCAAGTGCCTTAGCACCAATCAGTGATTCTGCAATCGCTACAGCAAATCCACCTTCTGCAATATCATGTGCAGATTGAACGAGACCTGCTTGAATCGCTGCAAGTAATTGCTGTTGTCTTGTTGCTTCCACTTTTAAATCTATGCTAGGAGATGGGCCTGAAATTCTGCCATCCACCATTTTTTGCAATTCACTACCGCCAAACTCTTCTTTCGCTTCACCGATTACATAAATAAGATCGCCAGCTTGTTTAAACTCTTGTGTTGTCACATGTGCAATATCATGAACAAGTCCGACCATACCAACTGTTGGTGTTGGATAAATAGCCTCGCCGCTTCGTTCATTATAGAGAGACACATTCCCACCAATAACTGGTGTTCCAAGTTCTATACAAGCTTCGCTCATACCATCTGCAGATTTCTCAATTTGCCAGAAGATTTCTGGTTTTTCTGGGTTTCCGAAGTTTAAGCAGTCCGTAATGGCAAGTGGCTCAGCACCAGAGCATACGATATTACGCGCAGCCTCTGCCACAACAATTTTTCCGCCTACTTCTGGATTTAAGTAAATATAGCGAGAATTACAGTCCGTTGTCATGGCAAGTGCCTTCTTCGTACCACGAACGCGAACAACAGCAGCATCCGATCCTGGCATAACAACTGTATTCGTACGTACTTGTTAATCGTATTGATCATAAATCCACTCTTTGCTTGCAATCGTAGATTGACTTAAAAGAGCAAGTAATGTTTCTTTATAATCTTTTACGTTTGGAGTTTCGATCGTCATTCCTTGGAACTTCGCAAAGTATGCGGGCTCTTTAGAAGGCTTATGATAAACAGGAGCTTCCTCTGCAAGTGCATCTACCGGAACTTCTGCCACCTTTTCTCCTTTATGGAACAGACGCAGCATTTTATCATTTGTTACTTTTCCTATTGCAACTGCCGCTAAATCATATTTCTCAAACAACTCGACAATTTCTTGTTCGCGGCCTTTCTTAACAACGATCAACATACGTTCTTGCGATTCAGAAAGCATCATTTCATACGCTGTCATACCTGTTTCACGCTGCGGAACATCATCTAAATACATTTCAAGTCCCATGCCAGCTTTACTTGCCATCTCTGCAGCTGAAGATGTTAGTCCCGCTGCTCCCATGTCCTGAATACCGACAAGAGAGTCAAAATGAACAAGCTCAAGGCAGGCTTCTAATAGTAGTTTCTCCATAAATGGATCCCCTACTTGTACTGCAGGACGCTTTGATTCAGATTCAGTAGATAGTTCCTCTGAAGCAAATGTAGCACCATGGATTCCATCGCGTCCCGTAGAAGCACCTACGTACATAACGGTATTACCTTCGCCGTGCGCCTGTCCTTTTTTAATATCACTATGGTTAATAAGACCTACACACATTGCATTAACTAACGGATTTCCTTCATAGCATGGATCGAATTGTACTTCTCCCCCTACAGTTGGAATTCCAATGCAGTTTCCGTACCCTGCGATACCTGCAACCACTTCTTCAAATAAATATTTCACGCGCGGGGAAGTAAGCTCTCCAAAGCGTAAAGAATCTAATATAGCTATAGGACGCGCACCCATGGAAAATACATCGCGAATAATTCCACCTACACCAGTTGCAGCTCCTTGATAGGGTTCAATTGCTGATGGATGGTTATGACTTTCAATTTTAAATACGACCGCTTGTTGATCGCCAATATCAACGATACCAGCCCCTTCACCCGGCCCTTGCAAAACTCGTTCGCCGGAAGTTGGAAACTTGCGAAGCACTGGCTTCGAATTCTTATAGCTACAATGCTCAGACCACATTACAGAGAACAATCCAGTTTCCGTATAGTTTGGCTTGCGGCCAATAATTTTCTTTACCATTTCAAATTCTTCGTCTGAAAGCCCCATCTGTGCGTAGAGTTTTTGTTCTTGAATTTGCTCTGGACTCGGCTCATGCTGTAACATTATGTGTTTCCCTCCAAGCTTTTAAAATTGATCGAAATACTTTCAATCCGTCATCTCCGCCTAAAAGCACATCAACAGCACGTTCTGGATGCGGCATCATGCCGAGAACATTACCTCGTTCATTCGTAATTCCTGCAATATCTGAAATGCTTCCATTTGGGTTGTCCACATAACGGAACGCAATTTGATGATTTTCTTCAAGTGTTTTCAACGTTTGTTCATCACAATAATAGTTTCCTTCGCCGTGAGCAATCGGAATTTGAATAATCTCTCCTACTTCATATTCCGATGTAAAGAGCGATGTATTTTCAACACGCAATGCTACTGTACGACACATAAACTTTAAGTTCTCATTTCGCATTAAAGCCCCAGGCAAAAGGCCTGCTTCCACTAAAATTTGAAATCCATTACAAACACCAAGGACTGGCTTTCCTTCATTCGCAGCTTTGATGACTGCATTCATGACGTTTGAAAACCGTGAAATAGCTCCGCAACGAAGATAATCGCCATACGAAAATCCACCTGGAAGAAGGATTGCATCGTACCCATCTAAACTCGTTTCATCATGCCAAACATATTCCACTTCTTCGCCTAGTTCATCTTGAATCGCATGATACATATCTACATCACAATTTGATCCTGGAAAAACGATTACGGCAAATTTCACTGCGTAACTACCTCCTCGATTTCATATCGGTAGTCTTCAATAACAACATTCGCTAATAGTTTTTCGCACATTTCTTTCACCATGCTATCCACATCAGCGGCTTTGTCATCAATTACAACTTCCATATATTTTCCGATTCGTACATCCTGTACGGAGGTAAAGGACAAGCTATGCAACGCATTCTTCACTGCTGTTCCTTGTGGATCTAATACGCTCTCACGAAGTGTTACATATACCTTTACTTTATACATGTGAAACTCCCCCTAATCGTTTTAAGATTTCTTTATAAGCGTCCGTCAAGTTTCCAAGGTCTCTGCGGAATACATCTTTATCAAACTTTTCATTCGTTTCTTCGTCCCATAAACGACAAGTATCTGGAGAGATTTCATCGGCAAGAAGTAATTCGCCTTCCTTTGTCATCCCAAATTCTAATTTGAAGTCTACTAATCTGATCTTGCAGCTTGCAAAGTGTTTCTTCAATACTTCATTCACACCTAATGCTAACGTACGAAGTTGTTCTAATTGTTGCGGCGTTGCAACATTTAAAACGCGAATATGATCTTCTGTTACAAGAGGATCGCCAAGGTCATCATCTTTATAATAAAACTCTACAATCGGAGCTTCTAACGGGGCTCCTTCTTCTAGTCCAAGACGCTTTGCAAAGCTTCCAGCAATTATATTACGAACAACCACTTCTAAAGGAACGATCGTGACTTTCTTTACAAGCTGCTCTGTATCAGAAATTTTTTCAATAAAGTGGCTTGGAATACCTGCATCCTTCAGCTTAGTAAAGAGCAGCGTAGTAATTTCATTATTTAAATTCCCTTTACCAGCAATTGTAGCTTTCTTTTCTCCATTAAAAGCAGTAGCACTATCTTTATATTGAACCCATACGACATCTTCTTGTTCAGTACGGTACATAATTTTTGCTTTTCCTTCATATAACTGCTCTAGCTTTTGCATGTCATAAGCCCCCTGGTTTTTTAATAATTATGAATCCTCTGATTACATGAAAGGCACAGAATTTCAGTCTGTGCCTTTATTTAATTAGTTTAAGCCAAGTCGTTTGAAAATCGTATCAACATGACGAAGATGGTGCTCATAATTAAAGCATTCGTCAATTTCTTCTTGGGATAGCATACTCGTAATGGTTTCATCGGCTTCCACAAGATCCTTAAACTGAACTTGCTTGTCCCATGCTTCCATTGCTTTCGGTTGAACAGTGTCATATGCTGCCTCACGCACCATTCCTTTATTGATCAAGGAAAGCATAACGCGTTGGGAATAAATAAGTCCAAATGTGCGAGTCATATTACGTTTCATATTTTCAGGGAAGACCGTTAAATTCTTCACGATATTTGCAAAGCGATTTAACATATAGTTCAGCGCAATCGTAGCATCTGGTAATATCACGCGTTCTGCAGAGGAATGGGAGATATCACGTTCATGCCAAAGTGGAACATTTTCATATGCTGTTTGCATAAAACCACGAATCAAACGTGCCATACCAACCATATTTTCTGAACCGATTGGGTTACGTTTATGAGGCATTGCAGAAGATCCTTTTTGTCCTTTTGCAAAGAATTCTTCTACTTCACGTGTTTCACTCTTTTGCAATCCACGAATTTCAACAGCCATTTTTTCAATGGATGTCGCAATTAAAGCAAGTGTTGCCATGTAATGCGCATGACGATCACGTTGCAACGTTTGTGTAGAAATAGGGGCAGCTTCAAGACCAAGTTTTTCACACACATATGCTTCAATAGAAGGATCAATATTGGCAAACGTACCAACAGCACCAGACATCTTACCAACGCGAACGCCATCAGCGGCTTGCTTGAAGCGCTCCAAGTTCCGTCTCATCTCTTCATACCAAAGTGCTAGCTTTAATCCAAATGTCGTTGGCTCTGCATGTACACCGTGCGTACGACCCATCATTACCGTATATTTATGTTCATTTGCCTTATTCTTTAACACTTCGATAAAAGCAGTAATATCTTTTAATAAAATATCATTTGCTTGCTTAAGTAAAAATGATAATGCTGTATCTACTACATCAGTTGATGTTAATCCATAGTGTACCCATTTCCGTTCTTCACCTAGTGTTTCTGAAACGGCTCTTGTAAATGCCACTACATCATGGCGTGTATCTTTTTCAATTTCATAAATACGATTAATATCGAAAGTAGCGTTCTCACGAAGTTTCTTCACATCTTCTTTCGGAATATCACCAAGCTCAGACCAAGCTTCGCAAGCAAGAATTTCGACTTCTAGCCAAGCGTTAAATTTATTTTCTTCTGTCCAAATTGCTCCCATTTCTGGGCGTGTGTAGCGATTAATCATCGTTTTCCCTCCAACCATTGTTCTTCGCGTTCCCAAATGCGAAGTAAACGTGCTTTGTCCATAGCTTCGTTTGTATCTTGCGCTAGAATATTAAGGTGCCCCATCTTCCGTTTGACCTTAGCCTCTGCCTTTCCGTACACATGCAACTTGCATGAGGAAAGTTGGTTAATCTTATGAAAGACTTCTTCTATATGTTCTCCTAAAATGTTAAACATGACAACCGGTTTTAACAAAGAAGTTTCTCCAAGTGGCCATCCGCAAATAGCAAGGATATGCTGTTGAAATTGACTTGTCTCACAAGCATCCATCGTATAATGACCAGTATTATGCGGTCTAGGAGCTAACTCATTAACAAAGATATGCTGATCTTGCGTTACAAACATCTCAACCGCTAAAATCCCGATTAAGCCAAGCTCATTCGCAAGCGTTTCCGCGCACGAAACAGCCTGCAATTGAACCTCGTCGGAAATACGAGCGGGAACAATAGATGAATGCAGGATATTTTCAACATGAATATTTTCTGCTACCGGAAATACACTTGTCTTACCATCAATCCCTCTTACTACAATTACAGAAACCTCTTTTTCAAATGGAACCCAGTCTTCTAAAATACATTCACGCTCTGCAATAAGCTGCTTTGCTTCTACTAAATCTTCTTCACTTCGAAGTACAACCTGCCCTTTCCCATCGTAGCCCCCTGTAGTCGTCTTTAACACACAAGGATAAGAAAAGTCTTGAACACCTCGGAGTAAATCTTCCTCTTGCTGAATAAGACGAAACGCTGCAACCGGAATACCCGCATTCATAATTGCATTTTTCTCGGTATATCGATTTTGCGTTACATGTAGCAAGTGGCTCCCTTGAGGCAAATAGGCATTCTCCTCAATCCACTGCAAACAATCATAATCAATATTCTCAAATTCATATGTGATTACGTCACTAACGTTTGCTAGCTTCTCGATTGCCTTTCTATCATTATAGGCAGCAACGATTTCAATGTCTGCTACCTGTGCACAAGGAGAATTAGGTGTTGGATCCAGTACAGCAATACGAAATCCCATCTCTTTAGCAGAAAGAGCCATCATTCTACCAAGCTGACCGCCACCGATAATCCCAATCGTTTGACCAGGAACAATCATCTTCTTCTTCATAGTTCACTGTCCTCTAATACTTTTCGTTTCATTTCGTCACGTCGCTTTTCTAACGCATTATAAATCGTATCATCAAAAGCCCCTAGCATTTCAGCAGCTAGTAAACCAGCATTGACAGCTCCAGCTTTTCCAATTGCAACCGTAGCAACAGGAACACCGCCTGGCATTTGCACAATGGACAATAAAGAATCCAGCCCATTTAACGCTTTCGACTGAACAGGAACGCCAATAACAGGTAGCGTCGTTTTTGCTGCAATCATACCAGGCAAATGCGCCGCGCCTCCTGCCCCAGCAATAATCACCTTCAGCCCTTTATCACGAGCAGTTTCAGCATATTCAAACATATAATCTGGTGTACGATGTGCTGAAACAACCTTCTTCTCATAGGGAATAGCAAGTTCATCTAACACATCACACGCATGTTTCATCGTTTCCCAATCCGATGTACTTCCCATAACAACTCCGACTACTGCCACTGCTCATACCTCCTGTCCTATAAAAAAATGCCCAAGCAGAACACAACCCCATACTTAGGGAAAGCATTCTACTCAGACATACTACTCTCGTACAAACGAACCTAAGCTGAGTAACTTTCCCTCATAGTCCAACGATTTACGGTCATTAGGTAGAAACTTGCGAGCCATATCCTCGCTATTATATGAGGCGTTCGTATTTAAATTATCCATCGCTATAATATCAAATTCATGTTAGAAGTGTCAATAAAAATCGAACGTTTGCAGAAACAAACAACAAAATCATTCGTATTTCACAAATTTGACAATCTCTTTACCCATAAAAATTCCATTAGGAAATTTTTTTATATTAAGATAATACTAACAATAGAATATATTGACAGAAAAACCATGATACGAGTATCATATAAGTATTATTCATATGTCAAAATTCGCTAATAGACTACTCGTTTCGCTATTATATCCTTTGTATTCTTCAAGTTTAATATTCAAATTTACAGAATGGGTGGAAATTATATGGTACTTGACGGAATGATTATCTCAATCATTGTAGGTTTTATAAGAAGAGGAAGTTTAAAGGAATTAGCTAACTTACGAATTAAAGGCGGTTTAATCTTTCCTATTCTATTCGTATTTGAAATACTAATTTTTATCTTTCAAAATC
>NZ_JBXKMX010000005.1:0-16288 GCF_056992975.1 Ectobacillus sp.
GTATGCCGGATCATCCTGTCGCACATGCGCTACTGAAAATGGCCCATGTTCCTATCGCAGCACCAAGTGCAAATGTGTCGGGACGCCCGAGCCCAACGTTGGCTTCTCATGTTAGTACGGATTTAAATGGGAAAATTGCCGGTATTGTTGACGGCGGTGCGACCGGCGTCGGAGTGGAATCAACAGTACTTGATATTACAAGTGAAGTTCCTACCATTTTACGTCCAGGCGGTATAACAAGGGAGCAACTAGAGGAAGTAATTGGCCCGGTGCTGCTGGATAAAGGGCTTCAGGATCAATCGCAAAAACCAAAGGCACCCGGTATGAAGTACAAGCACTATGCACCGAAATCTCCGCTCACTATCGTTGAAGGCTCGCGCGAATATGTGCAGCAGCTTGCATCGAAGCAAGAAGGGAAAAAGGTTGGCATTTTAACAACAGAGGAAAATGCGGACTTCTACCAAGCGGATCAAGTACTCGTATGCGGCAAACGGGCAAATCTTGCGACAGTTGCCGCCCATTTATATGATACGCTGCGAAAGTTTGATGAGGTTGAGGTAGATGTGATTTATAGTGAATCCTTTCCGAGAGAAGGATTGGGCAATGCAATCATGAACCGGTTAACGAAAGCAGCTGGCCATCATATCATCGTTGAAAAATAAGCTTCTATCCTCCTTAGGACGTGCATATGTTTAAGTAGCGAGTCCAAGGAGGGAGCATATGGGCATAGAACATATCATCGGGGAGCTGGTAACACTCGTTATTATGGCATTTGCCCTCGGGCTAGATGCTTTTTCGGTAAGCCTAGGAATGGGAATGACCCGATTGAGATGGGGGCAAATCTTATACATAGGCATGATTATTGGTTTGTTTCACGTTATTATGCCACTTTTAGGAATCGTAATCGGCCGTCTCTTATCAGAAAAATTCGGATCGCTGGCTATGATAGTAGGAGGCGTACTCTTACTCGGTCTTGGATTTCACATTCTGTACTCTTCATTTTTGAAAGGAAACGAAGAGCGATCCATACAGGCGACTGGACTTGGATTATATGTATTTGCCTTTGGCGTCAGTTTAGACAGCTTTTCTGTCGGGTTAAGCCTTGGCATATACGGAGCACGTACAGTGGCAACCATTGTTATTTTTGGACTTGTCAGCGCACTCCTCACCTGGGCAGGGCTTATTTTGGGTCGCCACGCAGAGAAAATGCTCGGGACTTACGGACAAGTGCTCGGTGCAACTATCCTCATTGGATTTGGCTTGAAGTTATTATTTCCTATATGAAAAAAGCGAAGAGAGCGTTTGGACTTCGCTTTTTTTTTGTGGGGTTGGCGGGGTCGAGGAAAGAAGGAACCGGATAAAGGCGGGAATGGTGGAATTAACGGCGGCCGATTGAAGCCCGGAAGTCCGATTATTTTGGATTCAGAGGAATCAAAGGGACCGATTGAAGCCCGTAAATCCGATTCGCAAGGGAATCATGCGGGGAAGAACAGGCTCGGTCCGATTTCGCTGCCGTTTTAGCGTATGTTTTGGGGAACTATGTTAGGAGTCGCTGCCGTTTGGCATGCGCTGAAAAACTGACATAAAAAAACAAGCACGGCCTAGGCCGTGCTTGTTTCGTTAGAGAGTATTATTATTTAAATAGAACATATGCTCCAGGACCTGATAATGCAACGCCAACTGCTACGGCGATTAATACAAGATTGTATTCAAAACCGTTTGCTGTAGCCCAAAGACCGTTTTTACCATGAACCGTAGCAATAGCTATAACCATTGTGATGATAATAAGAATAGCGCCTACCCAAGTAAGTACACCTGCAGCGAATAAAAGTCCTCCAACGAATTCAGAAGCTCCAGCCATAAATGCCATGAATACTCCTGGTTTTACTCCGATTGATTCTAACCAGCCACCCGTTCCTTTTAAGCCGTAGCCACCAAACATACCGAAAAGTTTTTGCGCGCCGTGACCAATGAAAAGAAGTCCGATGATTAAACGAATAATTAAAAGTCCTAAGTCTAACATAATTTGTATTCCTCCTGAAATAATTTATTAACTTACTTTACATAAGCTATCATAATTCAGTAACTTACTTTTGTCAAGCGACTTATTAAATATTTTTTATAAATTGAGTAGATTGTTTAAAGATGTACTGATCAGGAAAATACAATATAAAATGTTTCGTTGTATTAAATATAGTTGTTACTATTTATTATATTCATGCAGGAGGGCGATATATGAATTACTATGGAATGAATAAGAGGCAACCTATTTGATTTCTAATTTTACAAAAAAACAAATAAAATGGTAATAAGTCTTTACATGGATTCGGTACGATAGCTTTGTACTTGGAAACTAGGACATGACATAAAAGCCACGCATTTTGTACGGAAAATGCGTGGCTTTTTTTGTCAATTTCATCGTAAATAAAGATCATTCTAATAAATGTGAGGAGATGTTAGGTTCGTGGATCTTTGGATTGATACCTAATTTGCTGGTTTTTCGGATATTCCGTTACCAAGTTATCCCCTGTTGCAGTATGATAGAAGTATATGCTTGGTTAAACTACATGCGTAAGGGGGCGGATGATATGAACATCCTATTTGTTTGTACGGGGAATACGTGTCGCAGTCCAATGGCAGAAGCAATCTTTCGCCATTATGCAAAAGAATCCTATGAAGTACAATCAGCGGGGTTGTTTGCAGAGGCGGGGAGCGATGCATCGACGCATGCAAAGCACGCATTAGAGAATAAGGGAATTGCAGTGAATCATCGTTCACAGCAGGTAACGGAGGAATTGTTGGACTGGGCAGATTGGATCGTAACGATGACGGAAAGCCACCGTGAAAATATCCTCATTTTTTATCCTCATTTAAGCAAAAAAATTATTACATTATATGAAGCGGCTGGGGAATCAAAACGCGATATAACGGATCCATATGGTGGTTCGCTTTCCGTTTATAAACAGACGCTAGATGAACTGGAAATTCTCATTCAACGTTTTATTGAAAAACTAGAGCAGGAACATTCGTAAAGGGTAACGTTTCGTGTATAATAATAGATTGGAAATCAGTTATTGGAGGGACAACATATGAAAGTAATCGTAGCATCAGACCATGGTGGTATTAATATTCGTAAGGAAGTTGTTAGTTTATTAGAAGAAATGGGAATACAATATACAGATTTAGGCTGTGAATGTGAAGCAGGCTCAGTTGATTATCCTGATTTTGCATTTCCGGCAGCAGAGAAGGTTGCAAGCGGGGAATATGATCGCGGCATTTTAATTTGCGGAACTGGAATCGGTATGTCGATTGCTGCGAATAAAGTAAAAGGAATTCGCGCGGCGCTTGTGCATGATATGTTTAGTGCGAAGGCAACACGTCAGCATAACAATAGCAATATTTTAACAATGGGCGAACGTGTTATTGGCCCTGGTCTTGCAAGAGAAATTGCACGTCTTTGGTTAACAACGGAATATGAAGGCGGACGTCATGAACGAAGAGTAGGCAAGATTGGGCAATACGAAGCAGAGTAATTTTTGTTGAAAAAACGAGAAAGATTCTTATTTTTTGCCGAGTACAAGCATGCTATAATGAACCCCAAACCCACGAAAGGAAGAAAATCGTGATGGATGAGTTAGCAATATGGAAACAACAATTACACACAGCACTTACTGATTATCAAGAGCAGGCTCACTTACGGGAAGGCGATCTTTTTGTTGTTGGATGCAGTACGAGTGAAGTAATTGGTGAGAGAATTGGAACAGCGGGAACGATGGCTGTAGCAGAGACAATTTATGCCGAATTAAAGCAGTTCCAAGAGGAAACAGGCGTTATGCTGGCTTTTCAAGGCTGCGAACATATAAACCGAGCTCTTACAATTGAGCGCACAGCGGCAGAGCGTCGTGGATTTGAAATGGTATCCGTGATTCCGGTACGATCAGCAGGAGGCGCTTTGTCGACTTTTGCTTATCATCATATGAACGATCCCGTTGTGGTCGAATTTATAAAAGCAGACGGCGGCATCGACATTGGTGATACCTTTATCGGCATGCACCTTAAGCATGTGCCCGTTCCGGTACGAACAAGTATCAAAGAAATCGGTCAAGCCCATGTCACTATGGCGAAAACAAGACCAAAGTTAATCGGCGGTGCCAGAGCTGTTTATGCAGTGGATAATGAGTCGGTAATGAGCACAAAATAAGGAGAGAATAGCAAGAGGGAGAAATCCCTTTTGTTATTCTCTTTTTTTATGAGGATCGGAAAAAGTGCGGATTCGGTCCGAAACCGGTGAGATGCGATCGAAACTTGATAAAATGCGATCCAACCCCAGAGATTCCAAACCTAAATTCGGAGTCATTTCGATGGAAAAATAATGTTTAACAGAAAAATGTATCATTTTTCTGTTAATTCTCGATTTTTTCTTTTACCTTGTCACAAGTCATGTTAGAATGTAGATGACCAAAACGTGAATATTAGAACGAATTACTAAAACAACATTCGTATTTTCTATATAAATGCCAATGTTTCAAAGCTGTGCAACGTAGTTCGTCAAGAAAAAAGGGGGATTCACATGAATCATGTTAAGCTGCAAGATGAAAAGGTGTATGAAGCAATTCAATTAGAATTAGGGAGACAACGTTCGAAAATAGAATTGATTGCGTCTGAAAACTTCGTAAGCGAAGCGGTTATGGAAGCACAAGGTTCTGTTTTAACAAACAAATATGCAGAAGGCTATCCAGGCAAACGTTATTACGGCGGTTGCGAATATGTTGACATTGTTGAAGATATTGCAAGAGATCGCGCGAAAGAAATCTTCGGCGCAGAGCATGTTAACGTTCAACCACACTCTGGTGCTCAAGCAAACATGGCAGTTTACTTCACGATTCTAAATGCTGGCGATACGGTTCTTGGTATGAATTTATCTCACGGCGGCCACTTAACGCACGGTAGTCCCGTTAACTTTAGTGGTGTGCAATATAACTTCGTTGAATACGGCGTAGACGAAGAAACGCAATATATTGACTATGACGATGTACTAGCAAAGGCTAAAGAACATAAGCCAAAGCTTATCGTAGCCGGAGCAAGCGCATACCCACGTGTGATTGACTTCAAGAAATTCCGTGAAATTGCTGATAGCGTAGGCGCATATCTTATGGTCGATATGGCACACATCGCAGGCCTTGTAGCAGCAGGATTACACCCAAGTCCAGTCCCTTACGCACACTTTGTTACAACGACAACACATAAAACATTACGCGGACCTCGCGGCGGTATGATTTTGACTAGCGAAGAGTTCGGTAAGAAAATTGATAAATCAATCTTCCCTGGTATTCAAGGTGGTCCGCTTATGCACGTTATCGCAGGGAAAGCCGTTGCATTTGGCGAAGCACTTCAAGATGAATTTAAAGAATATGCAGCAAACATCATTGCAAATGCACAGCGTCTAGCTGAAGGCTTACAAAAAGAAGGCATAACACTTGTTTCTGGCGGAACGGACAACCATTTACTACTTATCGACGTTCGTAACCTTGATATCACAGGTAAACTTGCTGAACATGTTCTTGATGAAGTCGGCATTACGGTTAACAAAAATACGATTCCTTACGATCCAGCAAGCCCGTTCGTAACAAGCGGTATCCGCATCGGTACAGCAGCAGTTACGACTCGCGGCTTTGGTCTTGAAGAAATGGATGAAATTGCATCCCTTATTGCTTTCACATTGAAAAATCATGAAAGTGAAGCAGCATTAGCAGAAGCGAAGCAACGCGTTCAAACTCTTACAGATCGTTTCCCAATGTACAAAGAATTGTAAAAGAATAAATACGAAAGGACCGTTACAATATACTTGTAACGGTCCTTTTTGTGTATTAGCCCTTGAATAATAATTCCGTTTTCTATACAATCGTAAATGGTGCAATTTTAACCCCATTCAAAGGAGAGAGTTCCATGGGAAAACTATATGTATTTGATCATCCTTTAATTCAACATAAGCTAACATATATCCGCGATAAGAATACGGGTACGAAAGAATTCCGTGAATTAGTAGATGAAGTAGCAAGCTTAATGGCTTTTGAAATTACACGCGACCTGCCGCTTGAAGAAATTGAAATTGAAACACCGGTAAGTGTAGCAAAGACAAAGGTACTTTCTGGTAAAAAATTAGGAATCATCCCAATTCTTCGTGCAGGTCTTGGTATGGTGGACGGCGTTTTAAAATTGATTCCCGCTGCTAAAGTCGGTCACATTGGTCTATATCGTGACCCTGAAACATTGCAACCGGTTGAATATTATGTAAAACTTCCATCCGATATAAACGAACGTGATTTCATCGTAGTCGATCCGATGCTTGCAACAGGTGGTTCTGCATCAGAGGCTATCAATTCGTTGAAAAAACGCGGAGCAAAGAATATTAAACTGATGTGTATTTGCGCTGCCCCAGTTGGTGTAGAGTTTGTACAAACTCAGCATCCTGACGTTGACATCTACGTTGCCGCACTGGATGAAAAGTTAAATGATCATGGCTACATCGTTCCAGGCTTAGGAGACGCAGGAGACCGTTTATTCGGAACAAAATAAAGGTAAGGGCGTGCTTTGAAAATTATTTTTCAAAGCACGCTTTTTTTATTTCCTGCATATCTCCTCCCTCTTTGCAAAAGCTACGAAGTGGGAGGGATATCTATGTTTCGTATTGGTATTATGCTACTGTGTGTATTTGTATCTGGTGCTCAGTCGTTTCCAGAGCGGCCATCTGTTCCGCTTCACTATTTGGATGAATGGGAGATTTCCATTTTGGAAGTGGAGCCGTCTAAAGTAGAGGCGGTAGAGCAAATGATTCAAAAACAATATCCAGATGTTACGGTACGGCACATTTACAAAACGGCCATGTCCGGAATGAGTGTACGGGGAAAACGCAGTGCTGCAGCAGGACTGCAAAAGATTCCCGGGGTCATTCGCGTGACCCCTGCGTCGACTTATACGATGGGTGTAAGCGAAAGCGTTCCGTTTATTGGCGGACATGAGGCGCGCTCCTACTTTGATTCTACCGGGGCCCGGCTTACGGGAAAAGGTGTGAGGATTGGCATTATTGATACCGGTATTGACTACACTCATCCTGATTTGCGCCGAAATTATAAGGGTGGGTTTGATGCCATTGACGGGGATAATGACCCGATGGAGGCGACAAGTAAGGGGGCGACCTCGCACGGCTCGCATGTGGCTGGCATCATTGCTGCAAATGGAAGGTTCCGAGGCGTTGCGCCAGATGCCGAGATTTATGCGTACCGGGCGCTTGGTCCAGGGGGACGTGGCTCGACGGAAACGGTACTTGCTGCGATTGAAAAAGCAATAGAGGATAAGGTGGATATATTAAATCTATCGCTCGGCAATGATGTGAACGGTCCGGACTGGCCGACGAGCAGGGCTTTAAACCGCGCTACGCAGCGTGGGATTGTGGCCGTTACTGCTTCCGGTAATTCAGGCCCTGCCTTATGGACAGTCGGCTCCCCAGGTGCAGCGGAGGATTCCATTTCAGTCGGAGCCTCTACCTCGGAAATCTCCATCCCTTATTTAAAAACAAGTGGGAGAGAGGTGCGGCTCGGTTTATTTGAGGGATCTCCGCCGTGGTCATTGCAGCAAGCTAGCTTTGTCTATGCGGGTATGGGGAAAAAAGAGGATATGAAGCATGTAGCAGGAAAGGTTGTTCTTGTTGAACGCGGGGATCTAACGTTTTCGGAAAAAGTGAAACACGCCGAGGAAGCAGGGGCTTCGGCCGTACTCATTTACAACAACGCGCCGGATTTGTTTTTCGGAGTAGTAAAAGGTGCGCACATTCCATGCGCAGCCATTTCCGGCGATGACGGGAAGTGGTTGCGTCGTCAGCCCTCTCCTTTGATTCGTATGACCGTGAAAAAGGAAAAGGATACGATTGCCCCGTTTAGCTCACGAGGCCCTGTTACGGTGACGTGGGGCATTAAACCTGACGTCGTTGCGCCGGGTGTCGGCATTACAAGCACGATCCCGGGCGGTTACGGAGCACAAGCCGGTACGAGCATGGCTGCTCCGCATGTGGCAGGTGCTGCTGCACTTCTAAAGCAGGCTCATCCTACTTGGAAGCCAGAGCAGATTAAGGCTGCGCTTATGAATAGTGCGAAGCTCCTTTATAAAAACGATGCCTTGTACCATGTGTATGAGCAAGGTGCCGGTCGCATACAGCTCGGGGCAGCGCTCGATATGGAAACCCTCCTCTATCCGGCTTCGATTCCGCTTGGACTCGTTTTGAAAAAAAATAGCCCGGTATCGCGTAAACAGATGGTAACAATCGATAATGTAAGTGAGAAGGAACAGAGGGTTACCTTTTCTACACCGTCCTTTATCTCAGGCATACAATGGAAAATGCCGCATACTTTGTATGTAAAGCCTCATGAAACAAAGCAAGTGATGATAGAAGCCTTGCTTACTCCCTCTTTTTTAGAAAAGGGATTGCATGAAGGCTATGTACATGTGACGGCGGGAGAACATCGCATAACAGTGCCATATATGTTTTTTGTAGAAGAGCCGAACTATCCGCGCATTATGGGATTTCAATTTGCAAAGGGCGATGCACCGAATACGTATAAATATAGTATGTATTTGCCAGGCGGCGCTGATGAGATGGGAATTGTTTTGTATAATCCTGTCACATTTCATTATGTGGATTTTATTGAATTCCGTCAAAATGTGACAAAAGGGATGCAACATCGTGTCTTAGTTGTAAAAGAGCAGATAAAAGGGACATACAAAGCTCTTATATTTGCTAAAAAAGGTAGGAAAGAAGATACAATAGAGAGGACTCTTAACTTTTAGAATTGTGTAATAAATACGAAAATTGGGTAATATATGGGCATTAAGTTTTTTTGTTTTTTTGCTTTTAGTCGTTGACACTATTAAACACACTATTGTATGCTAACAATGGGATAAATGATAGGGCTTACAGTGACATGTTTTTGACTGTTTTTTGACAGAAACCATAAAGATTCGATTTTTTTCAACTATTCTCCCGAAAAATGAGTTACGATTATCTCAACGCATTTGCTTCCACATGATTTCCTCATATCCGTCTGGAGGGATGAACGCTTGCAAGGAAATAATAAAAATCCGATGAAAGCTTATGCTCTTATGACTGGTGTTCTTTCTTCACTTGCGGGATCCATTTTAGTGGGAATTTTCGGCGGTAAATGGCTCGACAGTTTGTTCGGTACATTTCCATTATTCCTTATTATCGGGTTGTTACTCGGTTTAGGGGCAGGTGTGTACGCAATGACGAAACTCATTTCACAATTTTACGCAGGAGACGAATAATGGTTGATATGCATGTGCTTGTTCGCAGACAAACAAAATATTTATTTTACACTCTAGCTGTTTTCGTTTTAGGCTATGGGGTCACGCCGTATCATAAGGCCTTTATTGGACTGATGATAGGCTCAATTGTGGGCTTTTTAAGCCTGCGTCTTGTTGCGTTTAAGACGGACAAGTTACTTGACAGGGTTGTAAAAGGCGATACAAAAGTGCGCTTTAAAGCAACTGCAGTTAGTACATACTCACGCTTAGCAACGATTGGATTACTAATCATCTTTGCCTTTCGTTATAAAGATTTAGTAGAAGCGTGGGCCATCGGACTTGGATTATTGACGGGGTATCTTGTCATGATCATAGATTTTTTATACTTACAGTATACCGGCAGGGAAGAGAGGTGAATTACTAGTGGAACACGGTAAATTAGTTGAGTTTTTGGGCTTAACGTTTGACTTGTCCAGCGTTTTAATGACAACTGTTGCAGCACTTATTGTGTTCTTGATCGCTGTATTGGCTACACGCACATTGGCTCTCCGCCCAACAGGTATTCAGAATTTTATGGAGTGGGTTTTTGACTTTGTAAAGAGTATCATTAATAGCAATATGGATTGGCAAACAGGAGGCCGCTTCTTAACGTTAGGGGTCACTTTAATCATGTATATCTTTGTTGCCAACATGCTCGGACTACCATTTTTGGTTTCAGTTCATGGAGGAGAAGAAACGGTTACATGGTGGAAATCCCCAACATCTGACCCAGCTATTACGCTTACATTAGCCGTGATGGTAGTTACCCTCACTCATTTTTATGGAATAAAGTTGAAGGGAACTCGTCAATATTTAAAAGATACGTTCTTGCAACCAATTTGGTGGCTACTACCTTTAAAAATAATTGAAGAGTTCGCAAACACACTAACTCTTGGTCTTCGGCTATTCGGTAACATTTACGCAGGTGAAATTTTGTTAACGTTATTAGCGGGATTAGGTACAAGCAGTGTGTTAGGAGCTGTGGGTGGCGGTGTAGCAATGCTTGCATGGCAAGGTTTCAGTATTTTTGTAGGCTCCATCCAAGCGTTCATTTTCACAATGTTAACTATGGTGTATATGGCTCATAAAATCAGTCATGAACATTAATAAATTGCATTACATTATATATTTATAATTTAAAAGGAGGACATTTAAAATGAATTTAATCGCAGCTGCAATTGCAATTGGTCTAGCGGCACTTGGTGCTGGTATCGGTAACGGTTTAATCGTATCTCGTACAGTTGAGGGTACTGCTCGTCAACCAGAATTACGTGGGGTTCTTCAAACAATCATGTTCATCGGGGTTGCATTAGTTGAAGCCCTTCCAATCATCGCAGTAGTTATCGCATTTATGGTTCTTAACAAATAAGGGATATTCCCAACCAATAAATGGCGAAGATCGTTTTTGGAACTTCTTCGCCATTGCTTTATGATGAAAAAATTCAGTCTTTTTTTGTAGGCGAAACTATTGAAGGGAGTGAATCCTAATGCTTTTAGGGGCTGCCATTCCGTATGGAACGATGATATATCAATTGGTAATTTTCCTAATTCTATTAGCATTGCTTCGTAAATATGCTTTCGGTCCGTTGATGAACATTATGAAACAACGTGAAGAACATATTGCGAGCGAACTTGAAGCTGCTGAACAAAACAATTCTGAATCCAAGAAATTGGTTGCAGAACAACGTGAGTTCATGAAGCAGTCGAAAATAGAAGCACAGGAGTTAATCGAAAGAGCGAAAAAGCAAGCGGAAGAACAAAGAGAAGGCATAGTTGTTGCTGCGAAGGCAGAAGCAGAAACAATTAAAGATGCTGCACTCAGTGAAATTAAGCGTGAAAAAGAACATGCAATTGCTGCATTGCAAGAACAAGTGGCGTCTCTATCTGTTCTAATTGCTTCTAAAGTAATTGAAAAAGAACTGAAAGAAGAAGACCAAGCCAAACTTATTCGTGACTACATGAACGAAGTAGGAGAAGTACGATGAGTATGGAGCTAGTTGCCAAACGTTATGCAGTCGCTCTTTTTAAAATTGCAAAAGAACAACAGTTGCTTGAAACGTTCGAAGAAGAAATACGATCTATTAAGCAAGTGTTTGAGACAAGTGATCTTGCCTTGTTTTTACAACAACCAAACATTTCTAGTGAAAAGAAGAAAGCTTTGCTAAGCCAAGCCTTTGCTTCTGTTTCTCAACAAATTTTAAACACACTATATATTTTGATCGACAATCATCGTGAAGAAATCGTTGCCGATATGGCTGATGCTTTCTTCGCATTAGCGAATGAAGAACGCAATGTGGCAGATGCCCTTGTTTACTCTATTCGTCCGTTAACAGAAGCAGAAAAAGTAGGCGTAGCCGAAAGCTTTGCTAAAATGAGCGGAAAAGATGCAATTCGTATTCAAAATATTGTAGACGATAGTTTGCTTGGCGGCATTAAAGTCCGCATCGGCAACCGTATTTACGATGGTAGCTTAAAAGGAAAATTAACGCGTATTGAACGCACACTTTTGAACAATAGATAGGGGTGAAACGCATGAGCATCAAAGCTGAAGAAATCAGTGCACTGATAAAACAGCAGATTGAAAACTATCAGTCAGAAATCGAAGTTAGTGATGTTGGTACAGTCATCCAAGTAGGTGATGGTATCGCACGTGCTCATGGTCTTGATAACGTAATGGCGGGAGAACTTGTTGAGTTCTCTAACGGAGTTATTGGACTAGCGCAAAACTTGGAAGAAAGTAACGTTGGTATCATCATTCTTGGACCATATACGGGCATTCGTGAAGGTGACGAAGTTCGTCGTACTGGACGCATCATGCAAGTTCCAGTTGGGGAAGAATTAATTGGTCGTGTAGTAAATCCATTGGGACAACCAGTAGACGGTTTAGGCCCAATTGCTACTACAAAAACTCGTCCAATCGAAAATAAAGCTCCAGGCGTAATGGATCGTAAGTCCGTTAACCAACCACTTCAAACTGGTATTAAAGCAATTGACGCTCTTGTACCAATCGGTCGTGGACAACGTGAGTTAATCATCGGTGACCGTCAAACTGGTAAAACTGCGATCGCTCTTGATACGATTATTAACCAAAAAGACCAAGATATGATTTGTATCTACGTTGCAATCGGTCAAAAAGAATCTACGGTTCGTAACGTGGTAGAAACACTTCGTAAATTTGGTGCTTTAGAATACACAATCGTTGTAACTGCATCTGCATCTCAACCAGCTCCAATGCTATTCTTAGCTCCTTATGCTGGTGTATCTATGGCTGAAGAGTTTATGTATAATGGCAAGCACGTACTAATCATCTATGATGATTTAACGAAGCAAGCTTCTGCATACCGTGAACTTTCCTTGCTACTTCGTCGTCCGCCAGGTCGTGAAGCATATCCAGGGGATGTTTTCTACTTGCACTCTCGCTTACTAGAACGTGCTGCAAAATTAAGTGATGCAAAAGGCGGCGGTTCTATCACTGCTCTTCCTTTCATCGAAACACAAGCTGGGGACGTTTCTGCATACATCCCTACAAACGTAATTTCCATTACAGACGGACAAATCTTCTTGCAATCTGACTTGTTCTTCTCAGGTATTCGTCCAGCTATCGATGCTGGTACATCTGTATCCCGTGTAGGGGGCGCTGCTCAAATTAAAGCGATGAGTAAAGTTGCTGGTACACTTCGTCTAGACCTTGCTTCTTACCGCGAACTAGAAGCATTCGCACAATTCGGTTCTGACCTTGATAAAGCTACACAAAACAAGTTAAACCGTGGTGCTCGTACAGTAGAAGTGTTAAAGCAAGATTTGCACAAACCGCTTAAGGTTGAAAAGCAAGTTATGATCCTTTATGCACTAACACGTGGATTCTTAGATGATATTCCTGTATCTGACATTCAACGCTTCGAAAGCGAAATGAATAGCTGGTTAGATTCTAACCGTCCAGAAGTTCTTGCAGAACTTGTTAAGACGAAAAAGCTATTAGCTGACGATACAATGGCATCTGCAATTAACGACTTTAAGAAAACATTCGTTGTTTCTGAATAATAAAAAGAGGGCCGGCCTTGTTTTGCCGGCTTTCAAGTGATAAGCAAAGGGAGGATATCGGACAGGTCGATTCTTCCGTCATGCCTATTTTGGACAAAAAGGTGGTGAGAACCTGTGGTATCTTTACGCGATATTAAATCGAAAATTACTTCCACGAAGAAAACGAGTCATATTACAAAGGCAATGCAAATGGTTTCTGCCTCTAAATTAAGTCGTGCTGAGCAAAATGCAAAAGCATTCGCTCCTTACGTAAACAAAATTCAAGAGGTTATTGCTGATGTATCGAGTGGTAGTGGTGTTAACCACCCTATGCTCGTATCTCGTCCTGTTAAACGTACTGGTTATATCGTCATTACGTCTGACCGTGGTTTAGCTGGTGCGTATAACAGTAATGTTTTACGTGTTGTTAGTAAGGAAATAGAAGAACGTCATAACATGGATGCTAGTCAATATGGCATTATTGCACTAGGTCGTGTTGGTCGTGATTATTTAAAACGTCGCGGCTTTAATATCGTTGATGACATTACTGGTATTTCGGATCAACCGGTATTTGCCGACATTAAGGAAATTGCTACTAGCTCTGTTGAAAAGTTCTCCGCTGGTGAATTTGATGAATTGTATATCTATTTCAACCATTTCATCACCAAAATGCAACAAGAAGTACAATCGAAGAAGCTTTTACCTTTAACAGATGTACAAGCAAGCAAGACTTCAACGCTTTATGAATTTGAACCTTCAGAAGAAGAGATTCTTAAAGTATTATTGCCACAATACGCGGAAAGTTTAATTTTCGGTGCCTTGCTGGACGGTAAAGCAAGCGAGCACGCAGCTCGTATGACAGCAATGAAGAGTGCAACAGACAATGCAAAAGACATTATTGGAACACTTACACTTTCATATAACCGCGCTCGTCAAGCAGCGATTACGCAAGAAATTACGGAAATCGTTGGTGGTGCAGCTGCACTCGAATAGGTAGAGATTTACTAAAGGAGTTTCTAACTCCTTTAGTGGCATGTCTATCCTCACACGTGGATTATATAATTAGGAGGGAAACCCATGAGTATAGGACGCATTACAGCAATAATGGGTCCGGTTGTAGACGTAAAGTTCGAAGACGGACATCTTCCTGCAATCTACAACGCCCTTAAAGTATCATACGTAGCTAAAAATGATCATGAAACAACAATCGACCTTACATTAGAGGTTGCATTGCATTTAGGTGATGATTCAGTTCGTACAGTTGCCATGTCTTCTACAGACGGCCTTGTACGCGGCATGGATGCTGTTGACACTGGTAAACCAATTTCTGTTCCAGTTGGGGATGCAACACTTGGACGTGTATTCAACGTACTTGGTGACTCCATCGACTTAGACGAAAAACTCGACGATTCTGTTCGCCGTGACCCAATTCACCGTGCAGCTCCTAAGTTTGATGAACTTTCAACTAAAGTTGAAATTCTTGAAACAGGAATTAAAGTAGTTGACTTACTTGCTCCTTACATCAAAGGTGGTAAGGTCGGACTATTCGGTGGTGCCGGCGTAGGTAAAACAGTATTAATCCAAGAATTAATTCATAACATTGCTCAAGAACACGGTGGTATTTCTGTATTCGCCGGTGTAGGGGAACGTACTCGTGAAGGGAACGACCTTTACTTTGAAATGAGCGATTCTGGCGTTATTAAGAAAACAGCAATGGTATTCGGACAAATGAATGAACCACCAGGTGCTCGTCAACGTGTAGCATTGACTGGTCTTACAATGGCTGAATATTTCCGTGATGAACAAGGACAAGACGTTCTTCTATTCATCGATAACATCTTCCGCTTTACACAAGCTGGTTCTGAAGTATCTGCCTTACTAGGTCGTATGCCTTCAGCAGTAGGTTACCAACCTACACTAGCTACGGAAATGGGTCAATTACAAGAACGTATTACATCTACAAACAAAGGATCAATCACTTCAATCCAAGCTGTATATGTACCTGCCGATGACTATACTGACCCGGCTCCAGCAACAACATTTGCTCACTTAGATGCAACAACAAACCTTGAACGTCGTTTAACTCAAATGGGTATTTACCCTGCGGTTGACCCACTTGCTTCAACTTCTCGTGCATTAGCACCTGAAATCGTTGGAGAAGAGCACTATCAAGTTGCTCGTCAAATCCAACAAACATTGCAACGCTACAAAGAATTACAAGATATTATCGCAATTCTAGGTATGGATGAATTGTCTGAAGATGATAAGCTAGTCGTACACCGTGCTCGTCGTGTTCAATTCTTCTTATCTCAAAACTTCCACGTTGCTGAACAATTTACAGGTCAAAAGGGTTCTTATGTTCCTGTAAAAGAAACAGTACAAGGATTTAAAGAGATCTTAGAAGGTAAATATGATGATCTTCCAGAAGATGCTTTCCGCCTAGTTGGTCGCATTGAAGAAGTAGTTGAGAAAGCAAAAACTCTAGTATAAAAGGGTCTAGGAGGGACGAATCATGAAGACAATTCAAGTCAGTATTGTAACTCCTGACGGACCGGTATACGAACAAGACGTAGATATGGTCAGCGTAAAAGCTGTGAGCGGAGAAATGGGTATTTTGCCTGGTCACGTAACAACTGTGGCTCCTCTCCAAATTAGTCCGATACGCCTTAAAAGAGGTAACAAAACGGATTATGTAGCAGCTGGAGGCGGATTTATCGAAATTCGTCCAGACAAAGTGACAATTCTTGCGCCATCTGCGGAAGAAGCCTCTCACATTGACATTGCTCGTGCGAACGAAGCACTACGCCGTGCCGAACGTCGCCTGCAAGACAAGCAAACTGCCTTGGACTTCCAACGTGCAGAACTTGCCTTACAACGTGCAATCAACCGTCTGAACGTTTCGAAAATGCAATAA
>NZ_JBXKMX010000006.1:0-23167 GCF_056992975.1 Ectobacillus sp.
GGATGATGAGCTAAGTCCATCACATCCCAAAATCCCTTTTCTGAAAGGTGAGACACATCTGTCCACAAATGATACTCATTCAGCGTTTTCACTACTTCTTTTCCAAAATTAGATAACCCAGCACCACGCGGCTCTAATACACCATCGGCAACAGAGTTACTATAATTCCAAGTTAATCCAACAGAGCGTACACCAAGACGATGTAATATACGAAGCCGAGCAATATTTGTTCCAATTGCATCACACCCTTCCAAGCTTAAAAGAGCACCTATCTCGCCGTCTTTTAATATCTGACTATCATGCTTCGTCGTAATCAGCTTCATTTCAGGATGTTTGTCCAAAATTTCTCGATAAAAAATCTCAATCATTTCCAATACTGTATCAAACCGTTGTTCCATTGGTACTTTTTCCGGTACATAAATTGCGAAACATTGAATTTTTGCATTTGCTTGTTTTAATTTATGTAAGGTTACATGAAGATTGCTGTCATTTTTAAAGCTTACTTTACATTTCTTTTCCCATAGTTTCCAAATAACATCACAATGAGCATCAAATATATTCAATTTCTATCCCTCCTATGACAATAAAATAACCTGTCTGCTTAGCAAACAGGTTTTCTAGATTAACGAGGCTCAACGATAATTTTAATAGCCGTACGTTCTTCACCATCAATAATGATATCTGTAAAAGCCGGGACGCAAATTAAGTCAAGACCACTCGGCGCTACGAATCCTCTTGCAATCGCTACCGCCTTTACTGCTTGATTCAGCGCACCCGCTCCAATAGCCTGCATTTCTGCCGAACCGCGTTCGCGGATTACCCCAGCTAATGCACCTGCAACAGAGTTTGGCACAGAAGTTGCTTTAACTTTTAATATATCCATTACTCGTTTCCTCCTCGTTATCGTTTAAGCGATTGAATTTACTTTACATATATTCACGAGAAAGGAAAGATATTCCTGCTTATCCACTTTTATTTTTTTAAGAATTACATTTTATGGTATTATTCAAAAAGTCTTTGATCATCATTAATTAGAATTCGTTCAATTTTCTCAGCTTTTCCTGTATGTGGATTTGCATCTACAAGAACTGCACTCAGTTGCGTACGACCAGAAGCCACTTCAAAACGAACAGGAAGACCCGTTAAGAATTTTTTCAAAACCACTTCGCGGTCCATGCCCAGAATACCGTCGTAGGGTCCCGTCATTCCAACATCTGAAATATAAGCGGTTCCTTCCGGTAATATACGGTTATCTGCCGTTTGTACATGTGTGTGTGTGCCTACGACAGCAGTCGCTCTCCCATCTACATACCAACCAATTGCTTGTTTTTCACTTGTTGCTTCCGCATGAAAATCAATAAAAATTAAATTTGTGCGTTTCTTTGCTTCAGCAATATATTCGTCTACTTTTTTAAATGGGCAGTCAATGGCAGGTAAAAATGTTCTACCTTGTAAATTAATAATAGCAACTTCAACTCCGTTACAATTCACAAAGATCATGCCCTTCCCAGGATTTCCTTCTGGAAAATTGCCAGGACGAACTAAATATTTCGCAGAATCTATAAACTCAAAAATATCACGGTTATCCCATGTATGATTACCAAGTGTTACTGCTTGTGCACCACTTTCTAAAAATCCACGATATATTTTTTCTGTAATACCTTTTCCTGATGCTGCATTTTCTCCGTTTATAATTGTCAAAGTCGGCGTATATTTTTTCTTCAGTTTTGGTACGTATTCTTCAATCATTTTTCTCCCCTGTGATCCTACAACATCACCGACAAATAAAATTCTCATTCCATAAACACTTCCCATTTTTATATATAGTAAAAAACAACCCTTAGATGCTTTAATATTGTATTTTTCATTCCGTTGAATCTTTTGTTTATAACCTATAACCAAAAAAATAAAGTGGTTTGCACCACTTTATTTTGCATATTCTACTGCTCTCGTTTCTCGAATGACAGTTACTTTAATATGTCCCGGGTAATCGAGCTCGTTTTCAATTCGTTTTCGAATATCACGTGCTAAGCGATGTGCCTCTAGGTCATCAATAGCATCCGGTTTTACAAGTATACGAACTTCTCTTCCAGCCTGAATTGCGTATGATTTCTCAACGCCTTCATATGACTCTGAAATTTCTTCGAGCTTTTCAAGTCTACGGATGTAGTTTTCTAACGTTTCACTTCTTGCACCTGGTCTTGCAGCAGACAAAGCATCCGCAGCAGCAACAAGAACAGAAATAATTGACGTTGGCTCTGTGTCTCCGTGATGCGATGCAATTGCATTCACAACAACTGGATGTTCCTTATATTTTGTTGCTAGTTCTACGCCGATTTCAACGTGACTTCCTTCTACTTCATGGTCAATCGCTTTACCAATATCATGAAGTAATCCTGCACGACGTGCAAGTTTCAAATCTTCTCCGAGCTCAGAAGCCATAAGACCGGCTAAGTATGCCACTTCCATAGAATGTTTCAATACGTTTTGTCCGTAGCTAGTTCTAAATTTCAATCGTCCTAATATTTTAATCAAGTCTGGATGTAATCCATGGACCCCAACCTCAAAGGTTGATTGTTCGCCAACCTCACGGATATATTCATCTACTTCACGTCTTGATTTTTCTACCATTTCTTCAATACGAGCTGGATGGATACGACCATCTTGAACAAGCTTGTCTAACGCAATACGAGCTGTTTCTCGACGAATCGGATCAAAACCTGATAAAATTACTGCTTCTGGCGTATCATCAATGATGAGATCAATACCTGTTAACGTTTCTAGTGTACGAATGTTACGGCCTTCACGTCCAATAATCCGACCCTTCATTTCATCGTTTGGAAGGTTCACGACAGAAACAGTAGTTTCAGCCACGTGATCAGCTGCACATCTTTGAATAGCTAAAGACAAAATTTCTTTTGCTTTTTTGTCTCCATCTTCTTTAGCACGCATTTCACTCTCTTTAATCTTCACTGCAATGTCATGAGAAAGTTCTTTGTCAACTTTATCTAATACAATGGATTTTGCTTCTTCGCGGTTTAAACCAGAAATGCGTTCTAATTCCCGCTGTTGGGCTTGAACGAGCTCTCCCACTTTGCTTTCCAACTCTTCAATTTGCTGTTGTCTCAATGTTAGAGAATCCTCTTTCTTTTCAAGCAGTTGTTCACGCTTGTCAAGTGATTCATCCTTGCGGTCTAGGTTCTCTTCTTTTTGCATTAAACGATTTTCTTGTTTTTGCAACTCACTTCTTCGATCACGAATTTCTAATTCTGCTTCTGTACGAAGTTTATGAATTTCATCCTTTGCTTCTAATAGCGCTTCCTTTTTCAATGCTTCTGATTCCCGACGCGCATCTTCAACGATTTGACTCGCCGCAAAAGTAGCACCATTAATTTTTGCTTCCGCAATGGATTTCCGAACAAAAAAGCCAACAACTGCACTGACAATCGCTGTAAGCAACAGGGAGATGACAATCGTTAGTGTGTTCATACTTTCACCTCCTCTTGCTATGAATGAGAAAAGACTGCCAGCACGTACATTACATAGCAATGTACAGCGATAACTCCTTTTCATCCATGTTGGAACAATTTTCAATTTTACTGTATAGTCATAATTATTCTTTTCAAACGAAGACCTATGTCAAACCCGTTTGTCATATCCTCATGTACAGATGAAGGTATGATGAAAATGGTAAAAAAAGAATATACAAACTTATTGTATAGTTCGATATTTTCATTGTCAAGGGCTGTATGTCTTTACATGCTTTATACAGTAGTATAGTAAGCGGTATCACAAAGCTTATTCATGTGTAAAAAAAAAGACACATGATACGTGTCTTTTTAATCTTCTAGCAAACTTGGGTTTTCATTATCAAACGGTATGGAATTATCCTTATCAGCAATTTGATAATGTTCTCGAACTCTATTTGCAATATCATCTCGAATTTGTGTATTTTCTTTTAAGAATGTTTTTGAATTTTCACGGCCCTGACCTAAACGTTCTTCATTATAGGAATACCATGCCCCACTCTTTTGAACGATATCAAGTTCCGTTGCCATATCAAGAATTTCACCTTCTTTAGAAATTCCCTCTCCATACATAATATCTACATCAGCCGTACGGAACGGTGGAGCCACCTTGTTCTTCACAACTTTGATTCTTGTCTTATTCCCAACAATATCATTGCCTTGCTTTAATTGTTCAGCACGTCGTACTTCTAAACGGACAGAAGAATAAAACTTCAATGCACGTCCACCTGGTGTCGTTTCTGGGTTACCAAACATAACTCCAACTTTTTCACGAATTTGATTGATAAAAATTGTAATTGTATTAGACTTGTTAATTGCTCCAGAAAGCTTACGCAAAGCTTGTGACATTAAACGTGCTTGAAGACCTACATGGGAGTCTCCCATTTCCCCTTCAATTTCAGCTTTTGGTACTAAAGCTGCTACTGAGTCTATGACAATAATGTCAATAGCACCACTACGAACAAGAGCTTCCGCAATTTCCAAAGCCTGTTCCCCTGTATCAGGTTGCGAAAGCAATAACTCGTCTATGTTAACTCCCAGCTTTTGTGCATATTCAGGATCTAACGCATGCTCTGCATCAATAAAGGCAGCTTGACCACCTGTCGCTTGCACTTGTGCAATTGCATGAAGAGCAACAGTTGTTTTACCAGATGATTCGGGCAGGATTGTTATACACAAGGCTTTTTATCCTTGCTTCTGGAGGTCACCCTCATCATTGTATGGCTCTGGAAGATCATACAACTACAACTGGTCAGTTCCAGCTCAGCTCAGCGTACATATTATCCCTCAGCTTAAAGCTGTTAGGGAAGGGACACTCTTGCCAGGATTATATTCTGCCATGCAGGTTCACCTGGTACGCGTTACGGTGCTACGAGAGTATTACCTCTTGCAGTTACCTCGGAATTGTCTCATACCTTGAGATGTTCTCCGATTTTGCCCCTTTCATCTTACTCGTTTCCCAGTAAGCGGGCGATATTCTTGCAAATCTAGCAAGATATACGTTCACCATAAATTTCTATCACTCTACCTCTAGGATATCCACCAACTCCTAGTGCAACGTCCAATGCTAATGAACCGCTTGAAATTGTAGAAACTCTTTTGTCAGATTGCTCTCCTAGCTTCATGATAGAGCCTTTACCGAATTGCTTCTCTATTTGTTTTAACGCCATATCTAATGCTGATTGACGATCACCCACACGAGTTCCTCCTTTGTTTTAAAACATATATTTATTATACCTTTTCCCTTTTAAAAAGCCAACAACAATCGAACACTTATTCGATTTTTCTTTTTTTCCTCTATGATTCTCGGATTTCCCTATATTAAAAAGTAAAAACTAGAAGGGCATTACAGCTCTTCTAGTTTTTTATACAAATGATAAAAGCCATACTTTGTTGCACGTTCTCGTATGAGTTGGCGGCTACCACCTAAATTAAGAGGAATCGTACATGTTGGTTTTCCCGCAATACTAATTCCAATAAATACCGTTCCAGGTTTTTTGTCTTCCAATTCATTTGGTCCTGCTACTCCAGTAAAACTGATTCCCACATTAGTTTTTAAAAGAGCTCGTACATTGTCTGCAAGTTGCTCTGCACACAGTGCACTCACTGCCCCGGCCCCTGCTAGCGTCTGTTCCGGTACATGCAATATATATTGCTTGACTTCATTGCTGTAGCAGATGATTCCACCTTTAAAGAGAGAAGATACGCCGCTAATTTCAGTTAGTTTTTCTCCAAACAATCCGCCCGTTAAGCTTTCTGCACAAGCTATCGTAAACCCTTTCTCCTTCAAAGCAGAAATAGCTTTCACATGTAAAAAGTCATCATTATACCCGTAGAAAAATTCTCCCACCCGAGTCAGTATTTTCTTTTCTACCTCATCCAACATCATTTGTGCTTTTTCTTCATCACTATGCTTTGCTGTTATACGAAGAGTCACTTCTCCTTCAGCCGCATACGGAGCAATCGTTGGATTACTTTGTTCATCTATTAAATCTTGTATTTCAGTTTCAAGTTGCGATTCTCCAATCCCAAAGAAACGAAGAATACGAGAGTACAGTTTCGCTTCAGATGCCAGTTGCATTAGAAATTTTCCTACGTAGCTATTATACATAGGATTCATTTCCTTTGGCGGCCCCGGAAGCAAGATGTATGTATGACCATTCTTTTGAAGCCCCATTCCCGGAGCCATACCGTGATCGTTTGGAAATACGGTTGCATTAGCAAGCACGAGAGCTTGTTTTCTACTGCTCTCAACAAATTCACGACCTGTTCGATCGTAATATTCTTTAATAGAGAGTAATGCCTCTTCATTATAAACAAGTTCGTTTCCGACCGCCTTAGCAATCGTCTCCTTTGTTAAATCATCTTTTGTCGGTCCCAGCCCGCCTGTAAAAATTAAAATATCCGCTCTATTTTGCGCAATTTGGATAGCTTCTTCTAAACGTCCTACATTATCCCCGACAACCGTTTGATAATACACATCAATCCCTATGGAAGCAAGGTTTTGTGCTAAAAACCTAGCATTTGTATTTAGAATTTGTCCAAGAAGTAATTCTGTTCCAACTGCAATAATTTCGGCGTTCATATTTCATTCCCCCTCTTACCGTTACTTTGAATTTGTAAACACGGCTCTATTTTTCCAAAAGTAGTCCCAGCCTGAAAGTATCGTAAAAAAGAGTGCAACCCAAATTGCCACTTCTGAAATAGAAAACGGAAGCCATTGAAGTGGTACGTCATGTAGAAAGTAGGCCGAAATAGCAATAATTTGTGTCCATGTCTTAATTTTTCCGAGCATATTAGCTGCTACTACTTCCCCTGTATTCGCTAATACTAATCGTAATCCAGTGACAGCAAATTCACGGCTAATAATAAGAATGGCAATCCATGATGATATATTATGTAATTCAACTAAGACTATTAGAGCTGCGGAAACGAGAAGTTTGTCTGCTAACGGATCTAGGAATTTCCCTAAATTTGTAACTAAATTATGTTTTCTTGCATAATATCCATCAACCCAATCTGTAGCTGATGCAACTATAAACACAATGGCTCCAAGTAAGGACCTCATTCTTAAATCCGAAACACCAACTAATTGATCTCCCCAATCAAATGGTATAAGCACTACCATTAAAAAGATAGGAATTAAACAAATTCTAGAAATTGTTATTTTATTCGGTAAGTTCACACTAATTCCTCCATCATTCATAACGGTTATCTTATGGAAAAATAGTCATCGCGTGGCGATGACTATTACTGAGTTGGCTGCCCATTACGTAAATTTTTAATAATGATAATTTGATGATCAACATTATTTGGATCTTGCGGATACGTTAACAGCTGACCGTTAATCTTTATATCTGTATTTGGTGAGCTTCCAATATTCAGACGTACTTCATCTTCAGCTGATAAATCCTGTTGCTGAACCTCACCTTGTTCCATTGTTTTATTATAAAACATCTTTCCAGCACCGTTTTTAATGTCTACATATGCAGTTCCTTTTGCAGATATTTCAATTTGCAATGCAGTATTATTTCGAATTTCCATTGTAGACGTCTTTCCATTTGTATCCACAACTTTTATTTCTTGAGCAGGCGTGGCTGGTTGCGCTGGTTGCGCTGGTTGTTCTTGCTGAGCTGGTTGTTCTTGCTTCTTATCTAATGCTGAATTTGCCGCTTTTTCCACCTGTGCTGTTGATGTGGTATTACCCGTTTTCACCTGATTCTGACTCTTGCTAGTTAACGCCTGCGCTACAAGCCAAATACCCACCCCAACTGCAATTACAAGAAGAGTAATAAGAATTTTGGGCATATACTCCATAATACGAGCAGATGGAGAGTTTTGATTTGATTCCTTCGTTTTTGCACGAGATACTTGTGTATCTTCGTGTGAAGGAGGAGTAGGTAATTCACCCTTATATTCCTCAAGCATAGACTCCGGATTTAGTCCTACTGCTTCGGCATATTGCTTAATAAACGCACGTACGTAAAAATCTCCTGGAAGTGTTTCAAACTTCCCCTCTTCAATGCTTACTAAATAACGTTTTTGAATTTTCGTTGTATTTTGAAGCTCATCAAGGGATAAATCCTTTGCTAATCTTGCTTCTTTTAGCTTTTCTCCTAATTGAGTCAATGGTTACACCTCATATTTTTCTAAAAGTCAAACATGGAAAAATCATTCTTTTTCTCTAAATCAATGTCTTCTACTAAATTGTATTTTATTTCTTCATCCAAATGGTTACGCAGTTCAATAATGTAATCAAAATCATCAAGTGTATACTCGGATTGACTGATAAAAATATCCGGGTGCTCAACTACCTTCGTTGCAGGTATACGCATAATTTCCCTGACAAGCTGCCAATGGCGTTCATTCGCCCGCTTTGTAGATACTATTCCATCTAAAATAAAGACATTGTTTTCACTATATTCATCTTGTATTAACTGACTTCGTACAGTTTGTTTAATGAGAGTTGATGATACAAAAATCCATCTTCGATTTGCACATACACTTGAAGCTACGATAGATTCCGTTTTTCCTACTCGTGGCATTCCTCGAATACCAATAAGCTTATGTCCATCTTTTTTCATCAATTCCGCCATAAAATCAACAAGTAAACCCAATTCACTTCTTTCGAAACGAAATGTTTTCTTGTCATCCGCATCACGTTGTATATATCTTCCATGTCGGACTGCTAAACGATCTCGTAGCTTTGGGCTTCGATATTTTGTTACCGTTATATTATCCATCGTGTTTAGAATTGATTCAAGTCTTGTAATCTGTTCCTGGTTTTCGCACTTAAGCAATAATCCTCTGCGCTCATTGTCAACACCATTAATCGCCGTAATGTTGATTCCGAGCATACCAATTAAAGAAGCAATGTCCCCAAGTAATCCAGGTCTGTTTTTATGTATTTCATATTCAAAATACCATTCAATCATATACAACACCCTCCTCACTACCTATCCACCTATGTACTATATTATATGATTTTTCGACAATAGAAAAGTCAATTTACTCGATTCATTGGAAGGAAGAAAGATTTCACCTAATAATCTTTTCTTTTACTTCTATTCTAACTTTCGTATTTAGATTTATACAGTGAAAATAACAAAAGAGAGGATTGCTCCTCTCTTACTGTTTCCCGTGTACAAGCTTTACCATTAAATTAGCGATTGTATGTTGCTCTTGTTCATCCGCTACCTTCCAGAGCTCTGCTAATAGTTGTTCTTCCTCGTTATGTGCTTCGACTTCATTTGCTAGGTAATCGCCAATTCGATAGGCCATTTCAGATACAGTCGTATCATTAATACCTTTTCCATCCGCTTGGTCTAATCGTTCACCTAAAAACGATTTCCATTGCTCAAAATTGTCTAGAACTGACATGCTTTCCACCTCACTTTTTATTAAAGTCATTATTACTATGTACAGATTGTACGCATTTTATGTATTAGCAATACCATCCACCATTTACCCCAATAATTTGTCCAGTTATATACGAAGAAGAATCTGAAAGAAGAAAGGCTGTAACATTTGCAATTTCTTCTGGGTTTCCAAGTCTCCCCATCGGTATTTCTTCAGCAATATCCTGTTTCTCCTTTTCAGAAAACATATTCATCATCGTAGTTTCAACTGCACCTGGCGCAACCGCATTTACGCGTACAAAGCTCGGTGCCAATTCTTTTGCAAGTGCCTTTACATAGGTATTTTGCGCACCCTTTAGCATAGAATATAATACTTCACAAGAAGCGCCTGTTTGTCCCCATATTGAAGAAATTACAACGATACTCCCACTTCGTTTTCGTATCATTGTTGGCAAGGCATAGTTCATCAATTTATACATTGTAGTAACAGATAAGCATGTCATTTCTTCTATTACTTTCTCTTCTGCATCGGTCACAAGACCAAATACACTCTTACCAGCTGCATATACAACCGCATCTACATCATGTTGTATTTGATCCCAAAGCTGCTTTGCTCCATCTTTTTTTGATAAGTCAGCTTGTATAGGTATAACCTCATAGGAGGAAAGTGCATCGCAAAGCTCCTTCATTTGTTTTGTTCCCGTATGATATTGTACATATAAAGAATAGCCTTCAAAGGCTAGTTTCTTTGCAATAGCGGACCCAATCCCTCCGCTCGCTCCTGTAATTAGAGCATACTTTTTCATAATCACATACCTCTTCCCCAAAGAAAAAGCATCCAGATGGATGCTTTCCTCTATAGACTATTTCGAAACAATTTGGCAAATGCTAATACGCTTTTCATCTATACATTCATTGGCAGCATTCCAAATATCTTGCACTGTAATTTCTTCCAGAATAGAAAGTACATCAAACAAATTCGAACCATTAAATGAATAGCGTGTGAATTGATTTGCTATATATTCCGGTGAATTTAATGAGCGCAAGAACCCGCCTATTTTTTTCTTTTTCGCACGAGCTACTACTTCTTCAGATAAAGTACTATCGTTCGTTTGAAGTAAAATAGTAGTAATTCGTTTGGCTAGTTCATCTGGTTCTTTTGTATCTCCACCAATCATAGCAAAGCCAAAGCTAGTTTCTTCTGTGTAATCGTACGAAAACGTATCATCAATAAGTTCATCATGATAAAGCTGCTCGTAATTACTTGAGCTTTTCCCAAATAAGCAATCAAGAAGTAAGGAAATCATCATTTCATACTTCAATTTCGCACGACCTGTATATTTCGGGCGCTTTCCTTTTATACCTACTAAACATTTTGGTGTTTGTACCGACATCGGAATAACAAGTTTTTTCGTTGCAACTTCATCTTGCTCTTCTTCAAAAGATCTCTTAATTTCTGGCTGTTTGTTATAATTCTTTTTCGCTTGGTTATCACGAATCAAGTCCATCATTTTTACAGGATCAACGGGTCCTACAATAAATAACAGCATATTACTCGGATGATAAAATGTGTTGTAACATTCATACAACAAATCCTTTGTAATTGCACTAATAGATTGTATCGTACCAGCAATATCAATTTTCACAGGGTGTTTCTCGTACATACTCTCAATTAGGCCAAAATACAAACGCCAATCCGGATTATCTTGATACATTTGAATTTCTTGTCCGATAATCCCTTTTTCCTTTTCCACCGTTTTTTCGGTAAAATACGGTGATTGTACGAAATCAAGTAATGTGCTCAAATTCGTTTCCACATTCGATGTACAAGAAAACAAATATGCGGTTCGAGTAAACGATGTAAAGGCGTTAGAGGATGCTCCTTGCTTACTAAACAACTGGAATGCATCATGATCTTCTTTTTCAAATAATTTATGCTCAAGAAAATGAGCAATTCCATCAGGAACATGCACATATTCCTTTTTTTCCATTGGAACAAATACATTATCAATACTTCCATATTTCGTCGTAAACGTTGCGTATGTTTTGTTAAATCCTGGTTTTGGCAAAATGTATACATCCAAACCATTTAACAGCTTTTCATACATTAGTTCTTCCTTTAGTTGATCAAAAGAAATTGTATTCATCCTATACCTCCTCCGATCCACGTAGTAGGTAAACCGTATCCATCATGATATTCTTTGCAACTGCTACCACTTCTTCTTTTGTCACTTTATTAATTGCAGGAATCCATTGTTCCATCGAACGTTCCACACCCGAGACAACATTATGGTATAAGATTTCGATAAGACCCCTTGGCGTATCAATTGTCTCCAAAATTTGATTCACGATAACAGCCTTCGTTTGGATTAAGTCTTCCTCCGTAAAATCTCCACTTTGCATTGCTTCTAGTTGTTCCTTAATGATAGACAACGCTTTTTTATAGTTACTAGCTTGAATTCCTGACATGACAAAAAGCAATCCTTTATGACTTTCATACCGAGATGCAGCATAGTAAGCAAGGCTGTTTTTTTCACGAACATTTACGAATAGCTTAGAATGTGAGAATCCACCGAACAATCCATTAAACACTTGCAGAGCAAAATAGGCTTCGTCTTTATAGGTAATATTTGTACGGTAGCCAATATGTAATTTACTTTGCTTTATGTCTTGTTGCTCGATGACTTCTTTTTCTTTTTGTACAGTAGTCCCTACATGACTCTCGTGGCGTTCGTTTATCTTTCTCTCAGGTAAATCAAAATATTTTTGTACAAGTAAATCCGTTTCTTCTGGCAAATCTCCAACGAGGTACAAATCAATTTCATCTTCAGCAATCGCCTTCTGATAATATTGAAAGAGTGACGTAGGTGTAATAGTTGAAACTTCTTCTTTTGTTCCATTTGAACTAAAGCGATAGTCCTCATTCTCGCACATTTCTTGTATAAGCCGCTCGCTTGCATACCTCATTTTATCGTCATATATAGAATCAATCCGTTGAATTAACGCACGTTTTTCTGCTTCAACAATAGTTGAAAGGAATATACCATCTTCTAAAGCAGGACGTTGTAGTACATCCGCTAACATGCTAATTGCTTTTTCTAAAAGAGGCGGTGCATCATGCAAATAGATTTCATTTGCAACATCCATATAAAGGGAGATAATATGTTCTTCACCTTTTTTACTCACATCTACCGCTAATGATGCACCGTACATGTCTTCTACATATTCTCTCACCGCCTTCACGGAAGGAAGTGTTTTTGTTCCACTTTGAAGAACGTAGGGAAGTAGAGCTCGGTAAGATGCAGTGTCTAGTGACAGAGGTGCCTTCATGCGAAGTACAAGTGTATTTGTTTTATACTTTACAGTACGTATAGTATGAACAGTTAGTCCTGCAATTTTCTGAACACGCTGCTTTATTTCCATATTTATTCCTCCTTTACCAAATAGTCTTCTTCAATATACCGTTTTTCCACATCTATTTGCAACTTTGGTGATGTATACCTAGTATATGGACAAAATTAGATTTACTTGCAAAAAAACTCGCGAAGAGTCGCGAGTTTTTTTTGCATACTAATCAGAAAAACACTCGTTAAAAAAGGAGTCCTTTATCTCTTTCCTTTTTCATATGGTGTTCCCAACGCTTTCGGAGCTTCTGAACGTCCAACAAATCCTACAAGAGCTAATATCGTTAAGACGTAAGGTAATATAGTTAAAACCACAGATGGAATACCTTGTAAAAACGGAAGTGTTCCACCTGTTATAGCAAGAGATTGCGCAAATCCAAAGAATAGTGCTGCTCCTAGTGCACCAATTGGATGCCATTTTCCAAAAATCATGGCAGCAAGTGCAAGAAAGCCTTGCCCTGTTATCGTTGAACCTGAAAAATTATTTGAAATAGATGTAGCATATACGGCTCCTCCAATTCCAGCAAACATACCGGAAATGAATACTGCTGTATAACGCATTTTATATACATTGATTCCCATTGTATCAGCAGCCATTGGGTGCTCGCCGACAGCTCGAAGACGAAGGCCAAAGGGCGTTTTAAAAATAATGTACCACACAACAAAAGCTAGAAGAATGGCAATATATGAGGTGAGCGGCACATTTGAGAAAAAGATCTTACCCAGAACAGGTATGTGAGAAAGGCCAGGTATATCAATTTTTTCAATACGAAATTGAATAAAATCCGTTTGTCCTTTGTCAAAAATCTTTTTAATTGCAAATACCGATAAGCCTAGTGATAGAAAATTAATCGCTACTCCGCTTACAACTTGGTCTGCTTTAAACGTAATTGAGGCTACAGCATGAAGCAGTGCAAATATTCCGCAAGCTACCGCTGCAAACAAAAGAGAAATATAAGGAGTAATAGGTCCCCACGAACTTCCCATTAGCAATGTGGTAAGAATACCAATAAAGGCGCCAAATAACATAAATCCTTCTAGTGCAATATTTACGACACCCGAGCGTTCACTAAATATTCCACCAAGCGCAGTGAAAATAAGTGGTGCTGCTGTGTATAAAGTCCCAGATATAATAATAGCAAGAATGTCTAGGAAACTCATTTATTTGTCCCCCTTACTAAAGCGTGAAAGTGCCCAGCGAAGCACATAGCTACAAGCTACAAAAAAGATAATACAAGCTATAATAACATTAATAAGCTCAGATGGAACATTCGCATTAAAGTTCATTTGCGGTGCACCGCTTTTTAATCCACCAAATAAAAGGGCTGCAAACAAAATACCAAATGGATTATTTCCACCGAGTAGTGCCACAGCAATTCCATCAAACCCAATACCTGTGAATGATGACATAGCATTCATATTCTGGAATGTTCCTAATCCTTCCATTGCACCTCCTATACCCGCAAAGGCGCCTGCAATAGTCATCGATAGAATAACATTACGCGGCACTTTCATACCTGCATATTTAGAGGCACTTTGATTAAAGCCAACCGCTTTTAACTCATACCCAAGCGTAGTTCGATCTAAAACAAACCACATAATAATAGCTCCTAAAACGGCTACAATAATTCCCCAATGCAAACGGGAATGGTCTGTTAGATTTGCTAAGAAAGGCGAAGCAAGTGATGCACTTTGTTGAATGGTATATGATTTTTCATTTCCAGCATTTAAATATCTCTTTATTAAATCATACGTAACATAAAGTGCAATATAATTCATCATAATCGTAACGATAACTTCATTTACTTTAAACTTTCCTTTTAACAATCCTGGTATAAATCCCCAGATAGCACCAGCTAGTGCTGCTGCTATAATTGCTAATGGAATATGGAGAAAAGACGGTAAATGAAATGCATAACCGAACCATACAGATGCAAGCCAGCCAACGAGAAGCTGCCCTTCTACACCAATATTAAACAACCCTGTCCGATAAGCAAAAGCAACTGATAGACCCGCCAATACAAGTGGAATCATCGAACGGATTGTTTCACCAATTGCTCGTGGGTTTCCAAACATGCCATCCCATAGTGATGCATATCCATCAACAGGGCTATAGCCGCTGACAATCATGATAATAGCCCCAACTAATAAGCCAAAAATTGCAGACAGTACTGGCACGAGAATATTAGTCATACGCGAAGAAATAAATCCGTTACTCATGTGAATTCACCTTCTCTTCCTGCTTTCCGCCTGCCATAAGAAGTCCAAGTTCCTGTTCATTTGTCTCTTTAGCATTTACAATTCCGACTATTTTTCCTTCGTATATTACAGCAATGCGGTCACTAACGTTCAATATTTCATCTAATTCTAGCGATATGAGAAGAACAGCCTTTCCGTTATCTCGTTGCTCTACAAGCTTTTTATGAATAAATTCGATAGCCCCAACATCTAGACCGCGGGTTGGCTGTGCTGCAATAAGTAATTCTGGATTACGATCAACCTCGCGAGCAATAATGGCTTTTTGCTGATTTCCACCAGAAAGCGATCGTGCTAAAGTATCGATTCCAGCTGTCCGCACATCAAACTGTGCAATAAGAGCTTTGGCTTTTTCCTTCATCTTTTCAAAATGTAACATTCCTTTTGATGAGAAAGGTTTTTTATAATAGGTTTGAAGTACCATATTATCTCGAACAGAAAAATCGAGTATTAAACCATGCTTATGACGGTCTTCCGGAATGTGTCCGATGCCTTCTTCTGTAATACGACGGGTAGGCAGATTGGTAATATCTTTTCCGCGAAGCATAATAGAGCCTGACTCAACTTTTCGTAAGCCTGTTATTGCTTCAATTAGCTCACTTTGACCATTTCCATCTACCCCTGCAATTCCAACAATTTCTCCAGCACGAACAGTTAAGTCAAGTTCTTTTACAGCAGGTAAACTGCGCGTATCATTCACAATCAAATCCGAAATTTTCAATACCTCTTGCGTTGGATGAGCTTCTGTTTTTTCCGTTCTAAAATTCACTTCACGACCTACCATTAATTCAGCAAGGTGTTGCTTATTCGTACTCGCAATATCGACTGTTCCAATCCCTTTTCCTTTTCGAATAATTGTACAACGATTAGACACTTCCATAATTTCCTTAAGTTTATGTGTAATTAATATAATGGATTTTCCTTCTTGTACTAGAAGTTTCATTATACCGATTAATTCTTTAATTTCTTGCGGTGTTAACACAGCTGTCGGCTCATCAAAAATTAAAATTTCTGCACCTCGGTACAAGATTTTTAAAATTTCTACACGCTGCTGCATACCGACAGAAATGTCCTCAATTTTTGCATACGGATCAACAGCTAATCCATATTGTTCAGATAAACGTTGGATGGCCTTTGCAGCTTCTTCAATATTTATCTTTCCACCCTTTTTTGGCTCATTTCCTAAAATAATATTTTCTGTGACAGTAAAATTGCTCACTAGCATAAAATGCTGATGCACCATACCAATACCTAAATGATTGGCAACGCTAGGACTCGTAATTTTTACGGGTTTCCCTTTTACTTTGATTTCGCCTTCCTCTGGTTGATACAACCCAAATAATATATTCATTAACGTTGATTTTCCGGCTCCATTTTCTCCGAGCAACGCATGAATTTCTCCTTGTTTCACTTGGAGAGTAATATTATCATTTGCTTTAATACCTGGAAATAGTTTTGTAATATGATTCATCTCAATTACATAGTCCACGAACTAACCTCCTCCAATTGGAAGCATCAGCTTATTTTCTTTTATACACATACAAAGGTTAGTTCTAAGAACTAACCTTTGCTATTTCTCTACTGTATATTATTTTTGTAGAGAAGCTTCATATGTTTTATATTCTTGTTCTGTTGCTGGTACTTTAATTGTACCGTCTAAAATTTGTTTCTTGAACTCATCCACTTTTGCTAACGCATCCTTTGCTACATTATCTGTAGTAGGAGCGATGTCAATCCCTTTATCCTTTAAACCAAATTCTTTGACTGTACCACCTTTAAGCGTACCGTCCTTTTCTTCTTTTGCCACTTCTGCGACAGCAACATCAACACGTTTTACCATAGAAGTCAATGTTACATTTTCAGGCATACCTTCTTGACTTTGATCACGGTCAACACCAATTACCCATACATTTTGACCTTTTTTCTTACGATTTTTTGCTTCTGTAAATACGCCATTTCCAGTTGCACCAGACGCATGATAAATTACGTCGACGCCTTGGCCATACATAGCAGACGCTAATACAGAACCTTTGTCTGGCTTATCAAATGCATCTGCATATTCAGATACAATTTCAATTTTTGGATTTACTGCTTTTGCACCGGCCATAAAACCATATTCAAATTTTTGAATTAACGGGCTTTTTACTCCGCCGATAAAGCCAATCTTATTTGATTTCGTTGTCATTGCTGCAATCGCACCAACAAGGAAAGAACCTTCATTTTCTTTAAATGTAATACTTGTTACATTTGGTTTATCTACAACACTATCCACAATAGCAAATTGATTGTTTTTAAATTGATCAGCTACTTTACCAATCGCATCTGTCATTAAGTATCCAATTCCAAATGTTAAATTATAATTTTGCTCTGCAAATTTTGTTAAATTTGGCTCATAGTCTGAGTTTTGCGTAGATTGTAAATAGCGGTACCCTTCATTTTCTTTTAATCCGGCATCTTTACCAAATTGTTTTAAACCTTCCCATGCAGATTGATTAAACGATTTGTCATCTACACCGCCAACATCCGTTACCATACCTACCTTAAAGCTATTCGATTTGCTTACATTATTTGAACTAGAAGTTCCACAAGCTCCCAAAATGGCACTAACTGCAAGTGTGAGTGATAAGAAAAGTGCTGCCTTTTTTTTCATACTAGCATCCTCCTTGGTTTCTCTATATTCGTTGACTGTCCCTTTTGAAAGATTGTCACCTCCTCAAAAGGAAAAGGGACATTACAAGCGTTTTCGTAGAACATGAAAGCTGAATGTGTCAGCTCGAAAATAGTTAATCGAATACAGAATTGGTTCATCGCTTTGGTCATAATGCATTTGCTTCAAAACAAGCAAAGCAGTTTCAGGACTACATTCCAATATCGGTGAAACTTTCGGATGATATCCAAGAGGTTCAATATATGCAACAGCGTATGTAACTCGCTTGTTCGTCTTTTTATGAATAATATTTAGGAGCGATTCTTCTTTATATTCGGATAAATCCGGCAAAATATGTTGTGGAAGCTTGTCCACACAATAGACGACTGGCTCCCCATCTGCTGTACGTACACGTTCAATTGTAAATACGTCCATACTACCTTCACTTTTAAATTTTTCTTTCTCTTCCTCCGTTAGACTCATAACAGACGAAGAAAGAAAAATCGTACCTGGACTCTTACCAGCATCTGTAATCATGTCTGTAATACTAGAAAGCTGTTCGATGCCAGATGAAAACATTGGTTTGGCGTTCACAAATGTGCCCACTCCATGGCGACGAACGATCACATTTTCTTCTTCTAAAATTCGAAGTGCTTCTCGCAATGTTGCTCTTGACACACCAAGTTCTTTCGCTAAATCGAATTCTGATGGTAATTTTTGTTTTTCTTTATACATGCCACTTGCAATATCTTCTTTAATTCGGTCTATGACCCGCAAATAAAGGTGGCGATTATCTGACCTAATTGACATCCAAATCCCCCAATATTCAATTATTCGACCTCTGATGTAAGACGTCTATCCTAATATACTCCCATTTAATATATCATTATTTTGTAAATATCTAAATATAAAATCAACATATAAAGGGTTTTTAGGAATTTTTTATTTTTTATGTAAAAACTATTAACTGCATAAAAAATGCACTCTACACTTTCCCTTATTTTTTGAGAAAATCAGAGCACAAGTATGTTAAAACCAATACCAATGCATATCCCCCCATATTTCCATTTTGTGGTTGCTAGATAGAAGATTTTGAACCATTTACTAAAACTATATGAGGTGTGTTATCTGTTAAATCAAGCTACTTTTTCACGCTATTTCGTCGTAAATATTACCATGTGACTGCAAACGATGTCAACATAATTCAAAATTTGTAAATTTTTGATATTTCATTGTTTTGGCATCCATATAAGAGGATTTTCCTACACAAATGAAGACGGTGTGAGAATCCATCCGTCTTCTAACTACGTTCTATTACGAACTTTTTTCTTGCATTTCTTTCCATAAAACAACTCTTGGCTTACTACCTTCATATGGACCGACCACTCCATTAGCCTCCATCGCATCAATCAACCTAGCAGCTCGCGTATATCCAATGCGAAATCTTCGCTGTAGCATGCTAACCGATGCAGTTTGTATTTCAACAATCAAGCGAACTGCATCATCATACAAATCATCTCCAACCTCTTGGCTTACTTCCACTCCTTGTGGGATCATATCTTCTTGATACTGCGCCTTTTGCTGTGAAATAACATAATTTACGATACGCTCTACTTCATCGTCTGACATGAAAGCTCCTTGTACACGTACAGGCTTTGAAGCACCAACAGGCAGAAACAACATATCCCCGCGTCCCAATAGTTTTTCTGCCCCTCCAGAATCCAATATTGTACGTGAGTCTGTTTGGGAAGAAACCGCGAACGCAATGCGTGATGGAATATTTGCCTTTATGACTCCCGTAATGACATCAACAGAAGGACGTTGCGTTGCAAGAATCAAATGTATACCTGCAGCACGTGCCATTTGTGCCAATCGCATAATGGCATCTTCCACATCTGATGAAGCAACCATCATAAGATCAGCTAACTCATCAACAATGACAACAATGTATGGTAAAAGCGGTTGCTTTGCCTCTGCTTCTTCATTGTATTGTTTCACATGAGTATTGTATCCCTCAATATTACGTGTACCCGTATGCGCAAATAGTTCATACCGCCGTTCCATCTCACCTACTACTTTTTTTAACGCCTGCGATGCTTTTTTCGGATCTGTTACAACTGGAACAAGTAAGTGCGGTACACCATTATAGACATTCAGTTCGACCATTTTCGGGTCAATCATCATCATCTTTACTTCGTGTGGTTTCGCTCTCATTAATATACTCGTAATAATACCATTAATGCATACACTTTTCCCGCTACCTGTTGCACCAGCTACTAGTAAATGTGGCATTTTATTTAGGCGCGCCATGACTGCCTCACCTGTAATATCTCGTCCAAGGCCAATCAATAATTTCTCATCAGGACGATTATTCCCTTTCGACTCCAACACTTCACGAAGTGTAACAATTGCAACTTCTGCATTTGGTACTTCAATACCAATGGCTGACTTTCCAGGGATCGGTGCCTCGATTCGAATGTCCTTTGCGGCCAGTGCAAGGGCGATATCATCGCTTAGACTTACGATCTTACTTACCTTCACTCCTAAGTCAGGATATACTTCATATTTGGTTACGGCAGGTCCTCTATGTACTTTTGTCACTTTCGCCTTTACACCGAAACTCTTAAATGTTCGCTCTAACTTTCTTGCATTATCGTAGATTAAATCATTTTCATTAGAAATATGCTTATTGTCTGGAAGACGAAGCAAGTCAAGGGACGGCAATTGATAGTCTTTGTTTTCTATATCAGTAAAATTCATTGCCGGTTCCATCTCAACTGGCTCGAGTGTGCCTTGTGCTTGCGTATCAACCTTTTGTATTTCCACCTGATTCGCTTCACCCTTTGGTGATTCCATGGAAGAAGAGAGCTCTGTATGTTCTGTAAAATTAGAAATAATAGGAGGTACCGTCTCGATTTCTTCTGCCGGCTCCGGCTCATCTTGCTCTATGTTTACTGTTTCTAGAGGTTCCCTTCGCGGCTTCGCAGTTTTTTTCTTTTCCGTTTGCTTCACCCTGCTTACCTTCCATCCCTTGATATCACTAGAAAATGCACTCAGTTGTTTACGAACTAAGGAAAGGATAGGCGCTAGTACTTCACCAATATGTTTGTTGGTAATGCACAATATACCAAGTACAATAAGAATTCCACCTATAATGTAGGCTCCGGTTTCATCAAACAGAAAAAAACACATAGCAAACATGATTGCTCCAATCATGCCACCACCTAAATTCACTGAACCAACTTTATTTGCCGCTTCTAGCATAAATAAATTTTTTGTATTTACAATAACAGAAGGATTTGTAAACTGACCATTTTTTGTTAAGTTTTGTACTAGTGTAATATGACTAAACATAACAATGGCAAGTACAATAAAATATACGCCAATCAGTCGCCTATTTAGCAAATTTGGCCAATTGCGTTGAATAACAAACGCAACAGATAGTGCTATAAGACCTATTACACCGATCATATACCATTCTCCGAAGAAAAAGCGAAAAAATAATACGAATGCTTTTCCCACGACGCCAAGTTGCAAAATCGTAATAAGGGAGAGTGCAAAAAGAATCAGACCAATAATCTCATAATACATCGTAGGTTGAATGCCTGTTTTTTCTTTCGTTTTTCTTCCTCTTGGTTTTTTCTTAACCATTATTTCACCTCTATTTCAAGCGAATGGAACTTCATTCCTGTTTGTATAATCCTAACGTTCCTTTCACTACTGTGTGTAATTTACTATTTTGCTACAATAGTAATCCATTCGAAACAAGCCCCTTTAGCATCGCATCTTTTATTGTTTTATTGGACCTAGATAAATGGAAGAAAGCAGCCAGTATAGGCTGCTTCGTTCTTTTTCTCGTATAGTATACCATACAAACCTATCAAATTCCTGCTTTTCAACGCACCGGAATACTTTGACCAGGTGAAAAAGCAAGAAAATGCTGCGGGTCACTACTCATAATTCGAACAACTTGATACTCTCCATTTTCTCCTTGCTTAACAAGCATATCAATACCCTCATACGTAATTTGTTTTTGTTCATAGTATACTGATTCATCCTGTGGATATATACAATATTCTGGCATAATCGTATACAAGATCATGATAGTAATCCCTCTTCACTTGAATCTCGGTAATCCATTAACTCATTTAATTTTTGGATTGCTTCCCCGATGCCACCTACTTCGTTTATAAGTCCATATTTCACGGAATCTGCTCCTACTACATTCGTACCAATGTCTCGAGTTAAATTCCCCTTAGCAAACATTAGCTCTTTAAAACGATCCTCTGTAATATTTGAATGCTTTGTCACAAATCGAATCACACGTTCCTGCATCTTATCTAAGTATTCAAATGTCTGCGGAACCCCTATAACAAGTCCTGTTAGACGAATTGGATGAACAGTCATTGTAGCAGTTTCTACAATAAACGAGTAGTCCGTAGATACCGCAATCGGAACTCCAATTGAATGACCTCCTCCTAATACAATCGATACGGTAGGCTTAGATAGCGAAGCAATCATTTCTGAAATAGCTAATCCAGCTTCTACATCCCCCCCTACTGTATTCAGTAAAACAAGTAAGCCTTCAATTTTGGGATTTTGTTCAATCGCTACGAGCTGTGGTATCAAATGTTCATATTTTGTTGTTTTATTTTGAGGAGGAAGCTGAATATGTCCTTCAATTTGACCAATAATCGTTAAGCAATGAATGCGCGATTCACTCATTTGCGGAATATTCGTTTGCCCTAGCTGCTGAATTTTTTCAACGAGAGAATCTTTCGCATCCTGCCTTTTATCAATATCATCGTTATTTATATAGTCCCGATCTCCCATTTCATGCGCCCCTTTCATGTGTATAGCCTTAGTATTGTGTAGGACACATGTTTTCATTCGAAAATAAATAAAACATGATCAAGTTCAAACAAAAAGGAAGAAGGTGCGAAAAAATCGCACCTTCCTCCTTTTTCCATCTATTATTTAAACTTCCATAATGATTGGTAAAATCATTGGTCTACGTTTCGTCTTTTCAAATAAGAATTGGCTCAATGATTCTCGTATACTTTGCTTTAGCGATGACCACTCTACACTATTTGCTCTTACCGACACTTCAATAATATCTTTTGCACGCTTCACAGACTCTTCAATGAGTTCTTCTGATTCTCGTACATAGACAAATCCTCGTGAAATAATCTCCGGACCAGAAACGATTTGTTTCGTTGCTTTGCTAAGAGTTATAACTACCACAAGAATTCCGTCCTGTGAAAGGAGTTTACGATCACGCAACACGATGTTTCCTACGTCGCCAACACCTAACCCATCAATCAGCACATTCCCTGCATGTACTTTTCCAACACCTTTATGTTGTCCTTCTTGAAATTCAATAACATCACCTTTATCCACGATAAAAATGTGATCATTATCTATTCCAATATCTCGAGCTAATTTTGCATGAGCCGTTTGCATACGGTATTCACC
>NZ_JBXKMX010000007.1:0-5165 GCF_056992975.1 Ectobacillus sp.
CCGTATGGAAGCTCACTACTTTTTCGCCGGTTGTATTGAAGATGATTTCTTTTAATTCATCAAGACCTGATTCTACCAAGCTATTCCGATTCAGCTTTACCGAAAGCAAACCATCCTTATCCTGGCACAACGAATATTCGGCTGGTGTTAAAATGCCGCGTAACGTCACAATAATCATGTCTCGTAAAATGTCTGATTTCACCCCAACAGAGCCGCGGCCCAAATAATATTTTTCCCAATGTGTTAACGCTTTGCTGATTTCTGCTTCTTTCGTACCTTTTGTTTTCTCCATATGAATCCAGTTCCTTCTCCCAAAAGAAATTTAGATGCCTATCCAGTTCCGTTTTTGTTAATGTTTCATCGCTCCTTTTATTTTAGCTTTAAATACACGGGAAAGGAAACGCATTTCTTTACGACCAGCTTTCCCAGTTTCCTTCAGGATCTACAGAAGAAACATGGACCCATCCATTTCTTACCTTTTGGCGAAAATTGGCATCCTGCTCGAATAACCGTTTTACATATTCCTTCGGTGCTTGAATGACAATGCGTAATCGCAAAGGCGCATGATAAGCCTCACTGTCCGACTTCATCACAGACTGCCAAGGAAGACCTGTTAATAAGTCACTCGCATTTCCTTGCATAACACCAATTCCACCTGTTACCGTTTGCGTTGTTTTATTACCGCTGCCATAATAATGCGGAGCTACGGTCGATGCATAGTACTGGAGATTAATCCACTGGGCAACCGTAGCTGGCCCGGCTATAATTCCCGCAAGAATTGCACCGTTCATATCCTTCTTCCAGTTGTAATTATGAAGAAATGCTCGTCCATGTAAATTGGCATCCTTTGTTAGGTTACGATTTCCTATAACAAAGGCTGCATTTTTCGCTAAACCCCATTCAGGTCGGATTTCACTCCAGTCCTCTGCATAGCGGCTTGCCTCCTCCTTAGGATTCGCAAGCTTAGAGTCCGCATTTGGCAATTGTCCGAGCCGCTCAAGGCAAGCTTCTTCGCTCACCCGTGGAAGTGCGGCTTGCACAGAATAAAATGCCTTCTTGGCAGCTTCCGATAACACTGGAACATAAATCCAGTTCAGCTCATCCACAGAAGTAATATGCTCAGCAGCTACAAAAACGGTATCCTCTGGAATAGATATTCCTTCAGCAGCAAGCGCCTTTCTCACTGCTGGCAGATTGCATAGCGATGCTAGTAGCTTCGCATTAAACCCGCTTGAAGCGCCGCCGCACGCTCCGCAGTCTAACGACGAAGCATACGGATTGTTCGTGCTATGACTACCATGACCGCAAATGACGACTAGCGGGGAAAAGTGATTCGTAAGCCCCATCATTTTTAGCGCGTTTCGTGCATACATGATTTGCTCCTGCTCCGTAAATCCAACCGGAAGCGCAGCATCTACGGAAGACTTGCGGTCAAGCGTCAAGTCGGTGCTTGGCTTCTGTAGCCAGCCCTGACGAAATTTACGAAGGACAGATCCTGTACCCCTTGGTGCAATGCTACGTGCGAGTGTTTGCAGGCTAAGCCAAGGACCACTTACTTCTGGCAAAAGCATTCCCGCAAGCAAGTTATGCTTAAGCGTTAAAAAGGTATTACTCATCGCATGCACCACCTGCCCGCGCTCCTGATACTGCTGCAACGCAGACGGTGAAGCTACTTCCTTCATTTGATATTGCGGCTTGAACATGACCGGTAAAGAACTATGTGTGTGCTTACATCCTAATTCATTCGTTTCGATTGGCAATCCAAAGAATCCAGCCGTTCCAAATGTTTCAAATGCACCTGCCTCCTCCAGCTTTCGGCGGAACACCTCAGAACGAACATCAATGCAAAAAGCAAATTGTGCCGTCGCTGCCTTATTCATTTCCACAACTGGTTGCTTAGCGGTCAGCTTACTCTTAAGTTCTTCTTCGTAGGTACCTTCCCATGCCTCCAGCCACAATTTGCGGCGAATCATTTCATCAAATCGGTACGCAAGGGTAAGCCGTGCTTTTCGCTCTGCAGCAGATAACGGTGCCCAGCCATCAAGCGGAAGATTGCCCCAGCGTGCCCAAGAAGCAACGAGCGGTGCAAAGGATACCGATTCTTTTTCCTGCTTTGGCAAAGGAAGATGCGGTTTCACAAACGCCCATTCCATAGAAATCCGGACAGCCAAATACTCCGTAAGCAACGAACGATTTTCTTTCTGCTCACGCCACAGCATCATTCCAGCCCAGCCAGGAAGTGCAAGCAAATGTGCTTCCATGTATTCCTGCATATCTTCATACGGGATTTTCAAAAGAGAAAGCGCCTCCTCTAAACCTTGCTCTGCCTCTTCTGGCCAGTTCTTAAACAGCTTCTGAATGTCATGCGGAACAGCTGGATCATAAATAATTAAAGAACGCCAAGCTCGGTAGAAGCCTTCTTCCTTGCGTGGCATCGCCCAAACTGCCTGCGACTCATCTAAATATAGTTTGCACCATTTAATAAGATGCCGATTTAATCGTTTTTCTGCTTGGTCATCACCCAGGCGTGAGATGCGCCGACTAACCGTGCTAATGATAGGTTTATTGGGGCCTATCGTAAGAAAACGGCTTAATTTTTTTGCTACAAGCTGCAGTTCTACTGCCTTCTCCTCTTCCTCATTCGGCCGTTCCTTCGTTAGCGCCGACCAGCAATATTGCTCTGCAATTTCAAGAGGCAAATCAATCGTCTGAGAACCGAGCCAGCGTTGTAATTTCGTTTTTAATAGATCAAGACGAATCTCACCGCGGTCTCGCGCAGCTTCAAGTATGGAGTCATTTGGAACGATATCGACATCCGCCGTATCCTTCAGGCGGCGTGCGACCTCGGCAAATGTTTGTTGTTCTATGTTCGCCCATGGACTCCGGGCGGCAAACATTGTAATCGGCCCAAGCGGTACAATAACATTGCTTGCAGCCCGTGCTAAATCCTGTACTTGGGCAAATTCCGAAACTTTTTCTGCTTGAAGAAAATTCGCAACTCTTGGATTCATCGTACATTTCCTCCTCTAGTCAATACTTGCAAATACGCTGGATGACTTTCTACCAAGTCATGCTTCGATTCCCCAAAACGAACGAGCCATAAATATAAAATCGAAAATGATTTCGATGAACGATTTCGCATAAGCCAAACTCCCACACCACTTGCGACTAACAAGAATAAGAGCAAGAAAACAGCTAGCAAGGTTGGAGTATGTGAGCTGACAGAAATCGTTTCATGTAACAAGTGATAAAAGACTTTATGAACAATATAGAAAACAACAGATCCACCTGCGAAAATGATCAGTCCCGCTAGTCGCTGCGTGATGCTTGAACCAAGCGCGATGAGCTGCGTCCAGCTAATGATGACAGACCAGCCTAATAGAAACGCACTGATTATTTGATACGTCTCATCAGGTGCTGAAAGCCAAAAACCGATTCCAAGAACAAGGCCAAGTGCCCCGCCAACAAAAATCCCAAGCGATGAACGAGAAGGCGCAGCCTGCGGCACCGACATCTTACGCTGAGCAGCCGAGCCTGCCTGTAAGAAAAGGGTGGATTTAAACAATCCGTGCAGAACAGCATGAATGATAGCTGCCAGATAGGCACCTAAGGCACACTGAATTAACATGAAACCCATTTGCGCAATAGTCGAGCCAACGAGCTGTCTTTTATAATCCACGTGAACAAGCATAATGCCCGTTCCTATTAATACTGAAACGCTAGATACAACAAGGAGAAGAATTTGTGCGATGTCTCCGCTAAAAAGTGGAGAAAAGCGCGTCAGCAAAATTCCTCCCGCATTGACAATCCCAGCATGCATTACTGCAGATACTGGTGTAGGCGTCACGACAGAATCTAGCAGCCAGCGCTGAAACGGCCACTGCGCGGCAGGAATCATGACCGCAATGATAATCAGTACGTTTATTCCAGTTCGCTGCCAAGATGCGAGCTGTGAAAGATGCTCCTGCGTGAAAATGACAGATAACTGATAATACCCAGTTGCTTTCGTTAGCCAAACAATGGCTAGTAACAATAACAGCCAGCTGCCTGCAAATAACCGGCCAGTAACAAAAGAAGCCCTTCTTGCAACGCCCCATTCCTTTTTAAGCCGAATAACCAAAGTAAGTCCTAAGAGCGTAGCTCCCCAGCAAAGAAGAAGAAAACGAACATCATCGCTTAGCCATGCTATCGAATCCGAAACCGTTGTAATCGTCAGCAAAGCAAAATACTTACGGTACGACCGATCCCCAAGTAAATACCGAACCGAAAAACGTTGTACGACAAAGCCAAGCGTAAGAACAAACGATGCGACAAGCCATGACAAGGAATCGAATTGAAACGGACCAAACATTATTTTCTTGCTGCTACTCACAAGTGCAACGAACGCAACGAGCGGCGGAATTGCAATCAAACCCACATGAATGCGAACAGCTGCTAGCGGAATTTTCGGATAAAAAAGAAGTAGAGCACTACAAATAGAAATTGCCAATGCTACAAAGAATACAACCGGTAACGCATTTACCATTACACTTTCCTCCCTAATAGATTCACAGATAACGAAAAAGCCGACAAATTCACTAGCGTAACGGCTTTTACAACCATCACACTAGGAAAATGTCGGCTTACTGTTTACTAACCTGAATAAGGCTTTTAAAAAGTCTACCTACCATATATGCAGTTCTAATCCTTATTCCTTACATAAGGATGCTTATTTTCAATTAGCTTCATTTCGGCCTCTATTTCTGTGACTTTTTCACGTAATCAAGTACGCATGTATTGACTAGATGCTAAAGTGATAGAAGTCTTGTAAACTACTTTTCTGGTGAAAATGTTACTATTTTGTGAACGTTCTGTCAAGTCTTTGAATAGGATTTCTTATATAAAAACTCGAAAAATCCTTCCTGGTTTTAACACTGCCTTTTATCAAACACTGCCTCGCATATTTCATTGTACATCTCATTCAGACCGTCTTTTGTAGCTTCAAAACTGTAAGCATCCTCAAGCGCAATTCCAATGTTATTCGCTTCTTGCGCGGCATCCATATTAGCACCAAGAAAGATGAATTCCCAGTTATACTTCTCCTGCTGATGTTTGACAAGCTCCTTCACTTTACTATACGTAAATTCACGGCTAGCATTCTCCATCCCATCCGTTGTTATGACCAC
>NZ_JBXKMX010000008.1:0-3547 GCF_056992975.1 Ectobacillus sp.
CGCTCCTTTAATACTACCATCCCTAATACTATACTTATTAATGGATTAATATAGTATCCTAAGCTAGCCTCAATTATATGATTGTGATTAACTGCCCAGATGTAAATATACCAATTGGTAGAAATCAAGAAGGAGGCAGCTAACAGTACAAAAAAAGTACGTGGCTGACGGATAACTTTCTTCCATTCTTTTGCAAACTCATGATAACGATTTGCTATCATCACAAGTAGGATTGTAAATATAAATGACCAAAGTATGCGATGCGCAATAATTTCATCCGATGGTACATTCTCTACCATCTTCCAATAAAGGGGGAACACGCCCCACATCATATAAGATGCAGCCGTATAAAGTATTCCCTTCTTTCGTTCAGTTGTGTCACTTTCCATATAAATTTCCTCCCTGGATGTGCTCACTTGTCTCTTTGTATGTAAGCACACCATCGTATTGCTAAACTCCATTTGCTACCCTATGCGAAAATGAATCCCTTCATTCTTTATGCCACACAAAGTTTAGATAGCCATTCAAATAATCCTTCACATTCTTCTATTGTACCATTGTATATACCTATTCGTGTATAGATTTTAATTTGTTGATCATGCCTAGGTTAGGTGGCCCTTTACATAACAAAAACCTAGCAGTTCTGCTAGGTTAGCCCTTTACATTGGTTTCTTCCTCCGTCGGTTCTTGAATTCCAAGCATATACAGCCATTTTTTATACGCTGCACTGTTTTCATCGATATAATCCTTGGCGTAGGAACGATTCCATAAATGATCAATGAAAATTGCACTTTCCTTGCGCGCCATTCCTTCTGCCCCAATACCATAATAGCTTTTAAAATATCCTTCTATTTCATCAATGAGCAAACGAAGTAACTCATCCGATGTCTCTTCAAGTAATGCATCACGCTTCGCCTCACCCGCATACACCGTTACAATATCCACTATGTTATGCACTTGTTCTTTTTTCAGCCATTTCACATCTTGCGCTCCCATTATGAATGGATGTGTATACAAATGTCCTCCAACTTGCATCGCCTTTTCTTGTTCCTGTTCAAACCGAGAAATAATATTTTCATAAATAAATGGATTATGAAGAAGAGCTCGGTGCAACTTATATCCTTCGCCTGTTACATTCTTCCCCATCGATTGAATAAGCTGTGTTCTGCCTATTCCATTGTATTGATAGAAATATCGGTCATCTACTTTCACGAGATCAATCCAACGATAAATATACGCGTATAAAAAGGCACGATTACATTTTTCGTAATCTAGCTTTGTTTGCGTTGCATTTAAATCTGGCATGAAAGCAGGAAGGTGCCAATACTTATCAAGATGTGGGGTTACATTCGTCTTTTTAATGTTTAATTTATTAATTCGGCGATAATACGCTTGAAAATAGTCGCCTTTTCCATCTAACATTACATTCGACAAATGACCAGATGAAAGCTTGGGAAAATCCTGTAATGATAATCCGTAATGAGCCCGGTAGCATACGATTTCAAATGTAGAGAACGCTTCATCTACGGTTTCTTTTTCAGAAAATATATCTTGTAATAATTCCTCATTTAGAGAATTGTAGACATTTGGATGAATTCCCCAGTATTGCAGTTCACGGTGATGAGAAACCTTCGGGATAAATGGACTGGCTAAATGAATGAGTTCAACGATTCGTTCTCTTACGTACGTATCGCCTTCTATATGCTGAAAATCTGCTTCTTTACGCATGGCCTCTACAATATTAAATTCCAATTTATCACGATAGCGGGTACGTAGTTGACCATTGCAATAGGATAAAATATGTTGGCGATAAAAATCCTCCACTCGGTCATTCAGCTCTGTTTCTCCTCCAGCTTCCCTAATAAATTCACGGTATAAATTCAAATAAATTTCTGCCGATATTTCGTGAGGTAGAATGCCACTGTCAACACTTTGCTGCAGTTGCTTCCACATTTTTTTCATGTGTTCTTCCTTAGCAAGAACGTATACATTTGTCGGATTCGTTCGTCCCTCAAATTCCTTTTCACGTCTACTAATTTCTAAAAGTAGGCTTTCTCTTGTTTCGTATAATTGACTGAAAAATCTCTCCCAATGACGAATCATTTGATTCACGGCTTGGAATATAGCCTGGTACACGAGTTCTAGCAGCAGGTCTTTTCGAAATTCATTTAGTTTATTTACATACGATGTGCTAATGTCTTGAAACTCTCTTCTAAACTCTCGCTGCTCATTATGAAATAACTTTCCAAACCAATTTTGTTGCTGCGTTAACTCTACACGTCTTACAGCGGTAATGGATTCATCCTCTTTACCAAGATTAAATTTTTTATCATAGTTTCGTATGAGAATTCGCTTGTGCTCGTTGCTCTCTTGTAATCGTTTCATACGTTCACTCACCGTTTTTCGAACCTCGTATAACATGTAACGGGCTGCGACTGGATGAACGGGTGATGGCTTTTTCAAAAACAACGTATTTAATTGATACGATTGTCCTTCCGCACCTCCTAATGTATATTGGTCTGCTTCTATAATGTCATATACAAGTGTTGTGACATGCTCATGAATTCGGCTTGGAATCGTGTATGCATATAATCGCAGGGCATGGTCGACACGTCCTACCTCTCCTTTCATTTGTTCGGTTACCTTTAATTTCGTTTGCATAACTTTACACTCACGCTGCAAGCGATTCAATTCCTCATCCTTTTGCACCGTTCGATGAACATAGCTTTCGACTGCCTCTAAAAACTGACGTACCTTTGAAATTCCTGTTTTTCCACCTTCTGCTCCCTCTCTAGTTTCTACATACATTTGTTTATAAAATGGGTGAGCACGTTCTGGTCTCGTTGCTAAGTGCTCTAAGTCTTCTAAAAAGCTGCGCCCTCGTTCTGGTTTCTCACGTTGTACACCACGGCGTATATCTTGTTCATAGCGATTCTTTTTCTCTTCATATAAACGGTCTAAGTGTAGCCACGATTCATCTAATCCTTGCACCGCCCATTTTAATGCACAGTACTTTACCATATGTTCATATGGATACACAATCTTTGCTGCACCAGCCCCGCAATAACGAGCTTTGCCATTAGAATCAGCAAGCTGCTGAATTTGATTATCCTCTTGGGCAAAATGGGAAGATGACAACGGACTAAATAACTGTAAATAAATTGTATTCGTCATTTGATCTACATAATCGGCAAGTGTCTGTAAATGATGACCATGTAAATTTTCATAGTCATATAAAAAACAATAGTTGAACGGTAAATGCTTTTGCATAATACTATAATTACTACGACCTTCTTCATCCACTTGATCAGGCCTGTATTCCAGTTCAATCGTAACGCCGCCTCGGTGTGACAACTCACCAGAGGCGCCTAACGTAATCGCGTGTAGCTCCTTTAACGATGCGTATCCATTTGCTTGAACCGTTTCGAATTCCTTTGCACTCACAGTTCGTGTTTTTACAAGTGCATCTGGAAGAAGAAAAGCTCCCCTAATAATAATATTGTTATGATGCAGCTTTTTCCGAAGCATTTCCCGCAAATACAAGGCA
>NZ_JBXKMX010000009.1:0-9143 GCF_056992975.1 Ectobacillus sp.
CCTTTTTTGTTCGAATCATTTTAACAATAACAATAGAGAGAATACAGATTAAGAGGAAGTAACAAACGACAATGGCACTTGCTAAATGCCCACTTTCATTTAGTTTTTTATATAAGTAAATTTGGACAGTTTCAAAATTTCCACCGGCTAACATATTAATAAGTACGAACTCTCCAAATAAAATAGAAAAAGAAAGCAAAGATGAAACGAGAACTCCTGAAGTGATATTTGGTAAAACTACCTTTCTAAATGCAGTAAATTGACTTGCTCCCAAAATTTGGGCGGACTCCATTAACGTTGCTGCATTAACATTTCGAAGACTATTTCGTGTACCTTGATACATATACGGGAGAATACTTACAAAATAAGCACCAATTGTAACCAATACCATAGAAATTCCGCTTCCAGAGTATGCCCGAATCAATCCAACGGCTATAATAACCCCTGGCATTGCATATGTCATAACAATGATAGCTTGGATGAATTTTTCCAATTTTGGCGCATATAAAACGATTGAAAAAACGGCCGGAACCATAATGACAAGTGCAAGAATTGTTGTTCCTACAGTGACAAGAAGAGACCGAACAAGCGAATTAATGAATCGCGGATCATTGAATAAGGTGACATACCACTCAAATGTAAATCCCTCCGGTAAAACGGTTTTATGCCACTGCGTTGCAAAGGAATAAGCCAGAGTAGCAATGAGAGGAACAACTAAATAGAGAAAAACAATTCCAATCGATACATAGTGAAAACCAGAACGTTTCATGATAAATCCCTCCGTACTTTACCAGTTAGCCATTCATTGATTACCATTGCAATGACAAGTGTTAAACCAAGAATGCAGGCAATGGCACTTCCAAGCTCTGGTTGGGCAAAAATATCCCCCGTTGTAAGTGCACCGATGCGAATTGTTACTAGATTGTACGTACTTCCAGTAAGTGCATAGGCCGATGCATAGGCACCCATTGCGTTAGCAAATAGAATACTAAATGTTCCTGCCAGACTTGGGAGCATAATAGGCACTCCAATCCGAAACCAAAATTGAAACGTAGAAGCCCCTAATAAAGATGCCGCTTCCTTCCATTGTGTTTGAATTCCTTGATATACGGGATAAAGCAACATGACAGCTAGCGGTAATTGGAAGTAAACATAAATGAGCACTAACCCGGTCCAGGAGTATAAATTAAACGATTGAAATACAGAAAGCCCTAATTTTTCAAAAAGAATCGTAAACAAGCCGCTATTTCCTAACAATACAATAAAAGCAAAGGCTAATGGAATACCAGCAAAGTTGGAAGTTAGGTTAGCAAATATTAGAATTCGATCTTGTATCGTTTTTGAAAAGCGTGTAATCGAGTATGCTGCAAATACGGCTATTATAATAGCAATGAGACTAGACGAAAAAGAAATAAGAATACTATTTTGAAAGGCTTGATGATAGTAGGGATTCTTAAATATTTCCTCGTATTGCTTCAATGTGAACCCTGTGCCTCCATCCTCTTGAAAACTTCCATAGAGCATAAAGCAAAGTGGAATCAATAAAAAAAGAATAACGAAAATAAAGAACGGTACGATACTATACACGAGCATTCCATTGATTCGCTTCAATATAAAAACTCCCTTCAACGCTTTGAACAAACATATTTATAAAGAATAAGGTGACGTGAAAAGAGAGAAACAGATCCCTTTTTGCGTCACCTCACGAAATGAACTCATTCTTGCAACTTACTTGACTTCTCTTATCTTAACATTCTCATATCGATTCAGACATAAACCAATATGTACGTCTAATCTTCGATGAATGATGTTTCGTTAACAAAAGGAAAAGATAAACGCTGCATAGATACGGATGGTTGGATTGACAGCAATTCACATGCGAGCGGCGCGATTTGTAATTGCGGAATCACTTCATCATGGACTCCTGCTTGTACACGGTCACTAATGATAAACAAAGGGACATCCCGGTCTGCATAGGTCGTTCCGCCATGCTGTCCATCATCATTCATTCCATGATCAGCTGTAATAATAATTTGATAACCGGCTTTCATCCAACTTGGCAAAACACTTGCTAAAAGAATATCAGTTGCAATAGCCCGATTTCGATATCCCTTTGAATCAGCCGTATATTTATGTCCGTCATCATCAATATTCATTGAATGTACATACAAGAAATCTGGATGATAGGCTTGCAATAAATAATTAGCATCCGCGAAAAGATGAGAATCTGGATAATGATCCTCCCAGTAAAAAATACCATGTTCAATAGGATTCTTACTATCTAGTTGTATTCTGTCTGTTGCTGGATTAAAAGGTGCTTTATTATAAAGTTCACTCACCCAATAATACGATGCTGATGCGTTTTTTAAACCGTTTTTCTTTGTCAAATGAAACAAACTTTCTTCATGTGACAACCGAACCGTTTGATTCGTAGTAATACCATTTTTGTATGCTGGTGTACCTGTTAAGAGTACTTCGTAAAGTGGACGAGAAAGACTTGGTAATTCTGATTCCACTTTATATCTTGCAGCAAATCCTTTTTCAACGAGATGATGTACATATCCCATTTGAGAAACGGCTGTGTCATAGCGTAGACCGTCTAGCATAATAAAGATGAGCTTATTTGACATTAATTAACACCTGTTCTTGCCAAGTTTGCATTAATGTTTTAGTCGTTTGTTCCCAAGCCTTAAAGTCTTTAATAGGTTTTACGTTCTTATACATATCGCTTGGCAGAAGTTTTGCCTTTGCATCTTCTGGTAATTTTACATTTTCACGAATTGGACGTGCATATCCACGTGCAAGATTTGCTTGACCTTCATCAGAGAAGATATATTCACGAGCAAGTTTTGCTGCGTTTGGATGTTTTGCATACTTGTTAATGATTGTTGTGTAACCAGAAATAACAGAAGCTTCTTGCGGAATTACTACGTCAAAGCGGTTTTTGTCAATTTGGTCACGATAATTTAATCCGTTGAAATCCCAAACGATAGATACTGCATCTTCACCTTTTTCTAGCGTGTTTACTTTTGGATCCGTTGTTTTAAGGCGTCCTTGTTTTGCAAGCTTAGCAAAGAAATCAATACCTGGTTTAATATTCGTTTCATCTCCGCCATTTGCAAATGCTGCTGCTAGTACTGCAAATTGCGCTTGGTTCGCCTTTAGTACATCTCCAATTGTTACTTTATAATCACCATTTTCAAGATCTTTCCACGATTTAGGAGGATTTTTCACTTTTGTTTTATCTGTAATAAATGCGATTGAACCTGTATAAGCGACTGCCCAATCTCCGTTTTCATCTTTAGCCCAAGAAGGAATTTCATCCCAGTGAGATGGTTTATAAGGTTGTGTTAATCCCTTTTGTTTTGCTAATGGTCCAAATGCGATACCAACGTCTCCGATATCAGCTGTTGCATTATCCTTTTCAGATTCAAACTTTGCAAGTTCTTCTGCACTCGACATATCCGTGTCAGTATGTTTGATACTGTATTTTGTTTGCAAATCGTCCCAAGTACCTTTCCAGTTTGCCCAAGAATCTGGCATACCAATTGAAGTAACCATACCTTCTTCTTTTGCTTTCTTTGTAATGTCTTCCAAAGAAACCTTTGTGTCTGTTGTTTTTGCAGGTTCAGCTTGCTTTGTTGAACATGCAACCAGTAATGATATAGATAGTGCCCCTGCTGTTCCAATCTTAAGTAAAGATTTGAAATTCATCGGAACGTGCCTCCCATTTTTGTTTTGTTTTTGTTTTTGTTTGTTTAACAACTAAAATACTAAACAAACAAAGTAAAAGTGATATTAAACAAATATTAATTTTAAATAGAGTTGCGTAAATAGTTTGTAAATGATTCTTTTTTATTTGTTTTCTTTATATATGTAAAACTACATGCATTACCCATTTACAAAATAAAAACAAGGAGCGATCCTAATAGAATCGTCCCTTGTTCTCTATGAAAAATCCTAGCTTGTTTCTTAATGTATAACTTACTATCTGTCCTATTTCTAAAAAAAATTTTCTCCTAGAATATAAAGTTAATGCATTTACTTTTTTGGAACTAGACTAGTAGATAATAAAAGTTCTTTTACTGACGTATATAAACGTTCTGCTGTATAGGAATCCGTAATCGATCCATCTGCAGATACATATTCATCCAAAATAAATGTTCCAGCAAGCACATGCTCACCGCCCAGTACTCCTATTAAAGGTTTTAAGCCATATTCAATACTAAGAACATGATTAAGGGTACCACCGATTGCAATGGGGATGATTACTTTTCCCTTTAAACTATTTTGCGGCAATAAATCTAGCAACGCCTTTAACGCTCCAGTATAGGTCGCCTTATAAACTGGTGTTGCAATAATAACTGCACTCGAATTTTGTACGTTCGTAGCAAATTCTTGTATAGCTAAGCTTTCAAAGTTTGCAAATAATACATCTTCAGCGCGAAAATCAGTTACCTCGTAAGTTTGCGAACTTCCTTTACGCTCCTCAATAAAGGATGCAATATGATGAATCACCCTAGCCGTTCTCGAATTTTTTGATACCCCACCAGAAATTAAAATGATATGCCCCATTTGAAATCCTCCTACGAATTTATTATTAAAAAGCCAGTTTTCTTCTATATATGAGATAATTGCTCCTTACCTACTGCTAGCGAAAAAAATCAAAAAGACCCCTAATAAACAGGCGCCTTTGGTTTTCCAATCAGCATTTTGTATGTTTCGAGTTACGCGAAACCTAGCTTTCTATTAAAAATGTAAACTGCTATTTGACTTATAATATACATTACACATTTGTTTAATTGGTTTTAATCATTGAATTCAATATAAATTGATTTAGATAAGTTGTCAATGCTATTTTTCAGATCAATCATTGTTTCTATTAGAACACTATATAAACATAAATCCATCTTGACTTATAAGAATTATGAGATTATTATGTATATACTTTTATAAATGCTGATTGGATTACCAAAGGCACCTACCGAGTTAGAAAATGGATAGGTGCCTTATTTTTATAAGAAAATAAACTCTCGTACAAAAGTTTTAATAGTATGTGAGGATTAACCAAAGTGAAAGGGCGGATATATATGACTAAAACGAATCTGCAAGCCATGGTTCATCATTTGCAAAATAAACTAGTGGAAATCCGAAGACATTTACATGAACACCCTGAACTATCGCGGCAAGAATTTCAAACGTCAGCCTACATTAGAGAACTACTAGAAGATGCTGATATATCTATATTGCCATCTTCGCTCGAAACAGGTGTTATAGCAGAAATCAAGGGAAACGGACCTGTTATTGCTCTTCGTGCAGATATTGATGCATTGCCGATTACTGAAGAAACAAATCTTCCTTACGCTTCAAAAAACCTTGGCAAGATGCACGCCTGCGGTCATGATTTTCATACCGCTTCCATCCTAGGTGCTGCTTATTTATTAAAACAGAAAGAAAAACATCTTAAAGGTACCGTACGATTTATCTTCCAAGCAGCAGAAGAAAATAGCAGTGGAGCTAAAGACGTCATAGAGGCAGGACTACTAAACGATGTAACTGCTATTTTTGGTTTGCATAACAAGCCAGATCTCTCTGTAGGAACAATTGGGATTACAGAAGGACCACTAATGGCCAGTGTAGATCGATTTGAAATTCAAATCGATGGAAAAGGAACTCATGCAGCTGCTCCGCATAGAGGAATCGATCCAATTGTGACAGCATCTCACATCATTTTAGCTTTGCAATCCATCGTCAGTCGAAGTATAAATCCCCTTCATAGTGCGGTAATAAGTGTAACAAACCTCCATGCAGGAAACACATGGAATGTAATTCCCGGAACTGTTACATTAGAAGGTACTGTTCGAACCTTTCAAGACGATGTACGCAACACCATTCCTGAAAAAATTCGTCAAATTATTCTGGGGGTTGCATCTGCATTGGGAGGGGTAACAACGTTTCATTGGTATCCAGGACCGCCGTCTATTCAAAATGATCCTCTACTTATGGAATTATGCCAAAATGCAGCAACTTTAAATGGACTTTCTATTGTAGATCCGCAGCCCTCAATGGCAGGAGAAGACTTTGCCTACTACCAAAGGGAGGTTCCAGGCTTTTTCGTTTTTATGGGGACGTCTGGTACCGAAGAATGGCATCATCCCTCTTTCACTTTAGATGAACGTGCTCTATCTATCACCGCCCATTATTTCGCAACTTTAGCAGAAAAAGCGCTACTGGGATTGAGCAACAGTAACGATTTTCACTCATCATAAAAAGGATAGAGTTTGATTTATAAAGTCCGACATACAAAAAACAAAACACTTCACAAATCATAAAAAAAGATGTAAAATTCATATATTCCCTATACGAAAGGTATGAATAAAATGTCACAAACAGTTCGGTCTATTCCTCGTCCTCTAGTTAGAACGAATCAATGGGTTATCGTAATAAGCGTAGTAGCGACATGGATTTCTGGTGAAGCATGGTTGCTGGCATTCCCATTAGTTGCAGGTCTTATGGGTCTATTCTTTCAATTTAATCCGGTAATGCGTTTGGCAAAATTATTTTTAAGAAAAAAACCGTCCGAATATGCTCTTGAAGATTGGGATCAACAACAATTCAATCAAATTATTGCAGTTGCATGCTTAGCTGGTGGACTAATTAGTTATCTTGCAAACTGGACGCTTGTAGCATATATCTTTACAACAATGGTTGCTATTGCTGCATTTGTAGCAATTCTTGGTTTTTGTATTGGTTGCTTTATTCGATATCAATGGTTACAATACCGTTATCGGAAATCTATAAAACAATCTTAATAAAATAATCCCTTCTATATGGAGGGATTATTTTTATAGCCTTTTGTTCCTGTAACTAACATTACGTTAGATGCATTACATAATCAAAGAAGCAATCTATTCAGTTGTCTTAATCGCTAAAAGAATACCAGTCCCCCAATCTACTTCTGTTATAACTAAATCACTTCTTTCACGTAACTTATGTATGAGCTTTGGTGCTTTCACACGGTACTCCTCAGGCACGCTCATATCAGGAAGTAAATCATGAATAACGTAAAATCCACCTACATTTAAATGATTTAACGTCTTATCCAAAAGTTCAAATTTTCCTGGCCATGTATCTGCAAAAATAAAATCAAACGTCTCCTCCATATTACGAATAAAGATAGCTGCATCTTCACAACGAAATGTGACGCGTTTATCGTCTCCTAAATACGTGTGGGCTATTTTTTGGAGTGCAGGATCGATGTCCACGGAAATGAGTGTACTATCTTGATCCATTCCGTCAACAATCCAAGCTGCAGATGCACCAGCTCCCGTTCCAAGCTCTAAAAATGTTCCATGTGCTTTTGACGCTGCTAGCCCTTTTAATAAAAATCCTGTTTTCGTGTCACACGACTGATGGAATCCTAATAATTTCGAATGTGCCACAATTTTATCGTATATATCTGGTGATTTCATCAAAGTCTCTTTCTCCATATTAAACAACTCCTTTCCAATGAATCTCGTTATTAGCACGAAAATGACGTGTAAAAAAATAAAAAGTGGCCTCTATTATAAGAGGCCACGAGCTCACATTTTCGACCTCTTATCTTTCAGAGCAAACAAAAGTTACTCTGTTGGAATTAGCACCTTCCTATACGTACTAGGGGTTGCTGAGGCTTCGCAGGGCCTATCCCTCCACCTCTCTAGATAAGAATTTCATATTCATGATTTAAAAATTACATGTACAATACACTAACTATTAATTTAAGCTTAATAATATACCCATTCAACCTATTAGTCAATATTATACAAATATATATATTATTTGTATGATAAGTCTAGCACAAGCTTGATAATAGTTGACGTCACCTGACTCATTCCTTCATAATACGGGTATTGATGAGAGATACTGTTCTTTTCCTTGTTTGAATAAAATATTTTATGGAGATGATACATATGCCTTGGCAAGACATGACCATTCGGTTGTTGTTAGCTATACTCGCTGGTGCATGTATTGGTACAGAACGTCAATGGCGACATCGCATGGCCGGAATACGTACAAATGCTCTTGTTTCACTTGGAGCATGTTTATTCGTCATTTTATCGGTTTTGACGCCAGGAGATAACAGCCAAACTCGAATAGCTGCCCAAGTGGTTAGCGGCATCGGTTTTTTAGGTGCAGGAGTTATTATGCGAGAAGGTTTTACTGTTCGAGGATTAAATACAGCCGCTACACTATGGTGTTCTGCAGCCATAGGAACGTTAGTTGGAGCAGGTTTTATAAAAGTAAGCATTATAGGTGCTATAGGTGTCGTGTTAGCAAATATCTTCCTTCGTCCAGTTGCATTATTTATGAATAAAAAGTCAAAGGATCTTTCTCAAGAAAATCTATTCTATGAAATTACAGTATCCTGCTTGGATGAACATGAAGCAAGCATTCGAGAAGCACTATCTCGGATGGTACTATCAGAAGGACTAGCGTTACAAGAATTGTACAGTGAAGAAATCGAAAGTGGAAACAAAGTATCCGTAAGAGCACTACTTCATAGCGATAAATCGAAAGCCCTTTTAATAGAACAAATTGTTGGTAAGCTGAGTCTGGAACACGACGTTACTGCAATTGGATGGAAAACCCTTTCCGAGCAAGAGGGAGATTAAGAAGTACTGATAACAGTATTTTTTCCCTCACTACACTCTTTGGATTCATTACCATACCGGGAAAACCAACTGTTATGTAGTGGATTGTACATTTGGCCCCAAGTATTCATATTTCATCATCTCCGATTACAAATTCAAAAGGTTAAACACTATATTCACCTTAAGTTTTTCATAATAATTTACAGGCCTCCCCTACTTAGTTTCGTTTTACTAAAACCTTGAAGTGGTGATCAAAATCCACGTTACTGCGAGATAAAATTATTGATTCGTTAAATTCATCATACTAAAAGGAGCAATGCTGCTTCCGTAGCATTGCTCCTTAACTTTACTAACAATCTAGTAAAACATGGAATCTAGAACTTGCACGAAGGAATAGACTAGTTCCCTAAGGCTAGTTTTGTGCAAAGTCATTATTTCCCTGTAACGACCTGATCCCAAATACCGCCATCACCATAGAGATCTTTCCCAACTTTACTCCAGCCGCCCAGA
>NZ_JBXKMX010000010.1:0-2293 GCF_056992975.1 Ectobacillus sp.
CCTTCCTTTTTAAAGTAACGAATCGCCTTACTTACCGTTTGCTCTAGCTTATCGACTGGATATGCAGTTGCGACAGCTTTAAGAATGGAAAAATGATGTTTATATTCTTCATCACAAGATTTCATTCCCTTTGAAATGAGATCTTGCACTTTATGATTCATGCCAAGCTTATTATATTCTCTTGCAAGGAGAAACATTGTTTTCGGATTATTTTCTACTGCCTCTAGTAAATAGGGAATCGCTAAATCGGATAGGCCTTGTTCTGCATATAAGTATCCTAGATTGTGACTTACTTTCAGAATGAGTTTCTTTTCATCTAACTTAAGTAATTGCTTTAATGAAGTAAGAAAATGAGCTTCTGCTTGATCGAATTGCTTTAATGAGATGCAACAAAGACCCATAATATTATCGCAAGAAGCTATATTTCGTTCATATCCAAAATTCTCTAGGTAAAAATGACGCGCGTTCGTAATATAACGAATCGATTCCAACGGCTGATAGATATGATAATAAAACGTCCCTACGCGGTAATAAAATTCTGCTTTTTCCGCCCCATCTGGAACAAAATCTAATAACGCTTCCGCCTTTCGATAGTGGATACGCGCATCGCTATATTGACCGTTGCTCATCGCATAAATTCCTTTAAACAAATGATAATAATAAGTAAGGAAGTCATCCATACTACTTTCATCTTTTTCAATATTTTGCACGGAGGAATCAACATGCATCAAACTATTTACAAGAATGCTGTGACGGAAATCGAGAAGTGAGTAATAGAGGAGTACGTTTTGGTCTTCTTCCATATAAGCAAGCTTGGTCTCAACCTCACGTTTATACCCTTTAGCCTCATTTACATGCTGCGTACGAATGGCTTGGTACCATTCATTTAATAGATTTGTGATGTATGCGCTACTAATTACTTGAACTGTCATCGCAATTCCCCTCCCTTATATTGTAAAGGTAGATTAATATTAGCAAATAAAAGATCCTATGTACATTATTTTGCTAAATATTTTTCTAAATGGGAACTTTTATTATTATAATAAAAGTTTTATACAATCTATTCTTTCATTTTGCATACTATTTAAGATTATTTTCAGGGATATCATTCCTTTTCTTTCAACTTATTTCGTGCTACGATAATAACAATTTTGTAAACCTGCTTAGGTTAGATAAGGATGATTATAATGGGAACTCTTTTGATTACCATACTCGTAACGAGTTTTATACAGCTTTGTTCCTGTGTTGGTGTCATTTTATTAGTTGGGTTTGTACTCGGTTTTCTCCAAGGCTTGTCACGCAGATATTGGACATCAACATTTGGACGAACTGGCTTTCTACTTACGGCTTGGATTGGAACGCCCATTCATGAACTAGGCCATGCAGTCATGTGCCTTGTCTTTAGACATAAAATTGTAAGTGTACAGTGGTTTCCGACAAATACGCAAGGCGGGCAGCTTGGTTATGTCAGTCATACCTATAACACGAACAGCTTTTATCAAAAAATTGGGAACTTTTTCATTGGAGTTGCTCCCGTATTTAGCGGCATTGCGGCACTTGTAATTCTCATGTATTCCTTCGTTCCACAATCTTATCAAGTATTAATGAAGGAAATAACAGCTATAAAAATGGAGGGAACCTCAAGCGAGATTGCATATCACATCTTTTCGTCAGCTATTGTATTATGGAAAAGTCTATTTACAATCACTAACTTCGCCCATCCTTCTTTTTTATTATTTCTTTTTTTATCTGTATGCATTTCTACTCATATCGCTCTAAGTCGTCCTGACGTTGATGGTGCTCTGAGCGGTGTTATTACGATATTTATTGTCCTTCTTATAATAAACGGAGCATCTAGCTTTCTTCATCTATCTAGCTATGGTCTCATGCAGCTTCTCGGAAAGATCAATGCGTATGTACTTGTTTTTGCCAGTGTGGCGCTCATTTTTTCTTTTATGAGCTTACTAATAAGCTATATCATGTTCACGATAAAAAGGATTCTTCCATAACAAAGAGCGTTCTTATCTAATGAGAACGCTCTTTGTTCATTATGAAATAAAAGTTAACCCGTACACCAAACCGTACCAAATGATTGGCAATAAACTCCATAATACAGTATTACGGTAGTTTCCTTTCATATATTCTCTCCAAGCCATGAATGCGCTAACAATGATAAAAATCGGATAGCTTCCGATAACTAGCCATAGGGGCATTGCCAATTCTGCAATAGCAAAAATAAATCCCATAACCCAAATGACTAGTGTACATGCTAGTAGTACCTCGCTTAGTATCA
>NZ_JBXKMX010000011.1:0-2620 GCF_056992975.1 Ectobacillus sp.
ACATTATATACTGACATTATTGAGAGCGGTACGTTAACGGCCCAAACGATTAAGTCTCATCATAATGTAGGTGGCCTTCCTGAGGATATGTCATTTCAGTTAATCGAACCGCTTAATACATTGTTTAAAGACGAGGTTCGCGTATTAGGTTCTGAACTTGGTATTCCAGATGAGATCGTATGGCGCCAACCATTCCCTGGTCCAGGTCTAGGAATTCGTGTTTTAGGTGAAATAACAGAAGAAAAACTTGAAATCGTAAGAGAATCTGATGCTATTCTTCGTGAGGAAATTAAAAATGCTGGATTAGAACGCGAAATTTGGCAATATTTCACCGCTCTTCCGAACATGCGTAGCGTTGGAGTCATGGGGGATGAACGCACATACGATTACACAGTAGGAATTCGTGCAGTAACTTCTATTGACGGTATGACGGCGGACTGGGCTCGTATTCCATGGGATGTGTTAGAAAAGATCTCCGTACGTATTGTAAACGAAGTAAAACATGTAAACCGAATTGTGTATGATATTACGAGTAAACCACCTGCAACAATTGAGTGGGAATAGGACGAGAATAAAAAGTATGTGAGAAAAGCGAACAATTTATGTGCATTCATCATAATTTGTTCGCTTTTCATATTGACAATCTGTATGTTCGCTCGTAAAATAATTTCTGTACTTATTTAATATAGTAAAGCATCGTATAATCTTGGGAATAGGGCCCAAAAGTTTCTACCTAGCTACCGTAAATGGCTGGACTACGAGGTGTTCTGACAATACGTGTATTATGTGTCGGCACTTCCATGTTTAGTGGGAGTGCCTTTTTTAGTATTGGAAGATTGCGTGACCAATTCATTTTGATGTGGAGGAAAAAAACTTATGAAACGCTATTTTCAATTTGAAGAGCTTGGTACGAATTATAAAACAGAATTTCTTGCCGGCTTAACAACGTTTTTATCTATGGCCTATATTTTATTCGTAAATCCGGCTACTCTTTCTTTGAGCTCTGTTCCTAATTTACCAGCAGGGGTTGGGATGGACAAGGGAGCGGTTTTCGTTGCAACAGCATTAGCTGCAGCAGTCGGATCTCTTATCATGGGGATATTTGCTCGCTATCCAATTGCGCTAGCACCAGGAATGGGAATTAACGCGTTTTTCGCTTATACAGTTATTTTAACAATGGGTATTCCATGGCAAACTGCAATTGCTGGTACATTAATGTCTGGACTTATTTTCATTGCATTAACAGCATCTGGTTTTCGTGAAAAAATTATCAACGCTATTCCGGTTGAATTAAAACATGCTGTTGCAGCAGGTATTGGTTTATTCATCGCATTCATTGGTTTTCAAAATGCAGGACTTATTGTAAAGAATGAAGCGGTTTTAGTAGGACTTGGCGATTTAACAAAAGGAACGACTTTATTAGCAATCTTCGGTGTATTCATCACCGTTATTTTAATGACAAGAAAGATTAACGGAGCTGTGTTCTTCGGAATGGTTGTTACTGCAATCGTCGGAATGATTACTGGTTTGATTCACGCTCCAACGTCAATTATTGGTTCTATTCCAAGTATTCAACCTACATTTGGTGTATCAATTATGCATTTTGGCGATATTTTCACTGCAAAAATGCTTGTAGTAATCTTAACATTCTTCTTCATCGATTTCTTTGATACAGCCGGTACACTTGTAGCAGTAGCAAATCAAGCTGGATTAATTAAAAATAACAAGCTTCCACGGGCTGGTAGAGCATTATTTGCAGATGCAGCTGCAACGGTAATCGGAGCAATTTTTGGTACTTCAACTACAACAGCTTACATTGAATCTTCAGCTGGGGTTGCAGCAGGTGGACGTTCTGGTTTTACTGCTGTCGTATCTGCAGGATTTTTCTTACTAGCTCTTTTCTTTTCACCGTTACTAAGTGTTGTTACAGCATCTGTTACTGCACCAGCATTAATTATTGTAGGTATTCTAATGGTATCGTCACTAGGTGAAATTGATTGGAAGAAGTTCGAAACTGCAGTTCCTGCATTCTTCACAATCATTGCGATGCCGTTAACATATAGCATTGCAACAGGGATCGCAATTGGCTTTATCTTCTACCCAATTACAATGGTTGTTAAAGGTCGCGGGAAAGAAGTTAACCCAATCATGTATGTGATGGCTGTCATCTTCGTTTTATATTTCATCTTTGTAAGAAAATAATTGATATGACGCAAGCCGGAATCCTTTAAGGGGGTTCCGGCTTTTTTGTATTATCAAGAAATTGTTAAGAATTTCTATTCTTACTTCTTACGTATTTTGTTTTATTATGTATATAGGCGAACTTTGTAAAGAAAGGGGTTTGGCATGAAAGACGAGACCATCTTAATCATTGATGATGAAAAAGAAATTCGCGATTTAATAGAGATATATTTGCAAGACGAAGGCTATCGTATATTAAAGGCAGCTAATGGTCTTGAAGGCCTGGACCTTGTTAAGAAAAATGAAATACACCTTGTTATTCTCGATATTATGATGCCGAAAATGGATGGTGTACAGGCTTGTATGAAAATTCGAGAAACGAAAAATATGCCGATTATTATGCTTTCAGCAAAAATCCAAGATATGGATAAAATTATTG
>NZ_JBXKMX010000012.1:0-11607 GCF_056992975.1 Ectobacillus sp.
CATGAAAATCGGTAAAACGAGCAGTGAAATAAAGGTAAGCTTTCCGTTTAAAGAAAACATAACTCCTATCGCAATTCCTATCGTAGCAATATCTAACCATACATTCATCAAACCGGTAATAACAAAATCCTTTGTCTGCTCCACATCATTAATGACACGTGAAATGACTTCCCCTGTTTTCGTATTGGAATAAAATCGTAAACTTAGCTTTTGTAAATGTGCAAACAAATGCTTTCTCACATCATACAACACGAGATTTCCAATCTGCTGCGCATAATATTGACGATAATATTCTATTGGTGGCCTTAGCACGGCAAATATGAATAAGGCAATGCCCATGGCGATAAATAAGTGATTTGTTTGCACCAGGATGGAATCCTTACTATGTATCACATCATCAATTAAATACTTTAAAAGAAACGGTATAATTAAAGGAATACCGAACTTAATTATCCCAATCACAATCGTTACGAATATCTTTCCTTTATATGGTTTCACGAACTGTAAATAGCGTTTTATACTGTTCAAACAACCATCCCCCCCTATGCGGTAAGAAGCCTGCTGAATATGATCAGCAGGCGTCTAATCTCTATACATTAAATAACGCTCATACCAAATATCAACAAAATCTGGGGCAAAGGGACCTTTTCTTTGGTGAATCCATTGAATGAGTATATTCATATCTTGCTTAAGTTTCGTATGAATGGCTTCCGGATATTGCATCTGTTTGCGATGCATTTCATATTCATCCTCATCAAGTAAAACATACGTCATATCTGGATACACCTTAATATCTAAATCATAATCAATATACTTTAGCGCCTCTGCATCATAGGCAAAGGGGGAACTTAAATTACAATAATAATAAATCCCGTCTTGTCTCAGCATCCCGATTATATTAAACCAATGGCTTCCATGAAAATAACAAACGGCTGGTTCTCGTGTTATCCATGTTCGTCCATCTGATTCTGTAACAAATGTTCGATCATTTGCTCCGATAATGACTCCCTTTGTTGACTTTAAAATAGTCGTTTCTTCCCATATTCTATGAATATTTCCATTATGCTTATAACTATGTATTTGTACCTTTTCACCTTCTTTGGGAATGCACATGCTTCTCCCTTCCTTCATCACAACAGACTACTCGTAAGTAGCGTTTTCTCCTATTATAACGGTTAGAGGAACATTTTAAAACAAAAGTCTGACATCTAGAAAAACACAAAGTAAATATATGTAAAACAGCACTCCTCTGAAAGAGGAGTGCTGTTTTCATTATTGCTGTGGATTTTGATATTTTCCTGAAGCTTTTGATTTGTTTGCTTCAGCTTTTGAATTTAAACCTTTCACTTCTTGTACATCAGTTTCAGTTGAGAACTCTGTCCCGTAGTTTGCAATTTGTTGTTTGGTTTTTTGAATGCTGGCACCAGACGTTACTTTGTTTGGTTGTTTGTTATTCATCATTATCACCTCCACATATGATAATGTAACCAACTCCCTTTTCAAATATCCGAAAAAAATTAGGGAATTCAGGCAATGAGAGGAATAACAATCGGACAATTTATGCAAGATAAGGAAGCGGTAGGAGGCGATATAACATGTATGTAGGAAGAGATATGACACAATTATCTATGATTGCAAAGCAAAAATGGGATAAAGAAGAATTAACCTATTTCCATCATTCCTTGCAGCAAATGCTACCCTATTTAAATGCAGAGGGCCAAACCATTTATAAAGAAATTGTTAAGGAAATTAAAAATCGGGGTGGCTTACATCGAAATGAAGCTGATTGGTCACACGGAACAGATGTTTCCTATGATTAAAGGCGTACTTCTCTTATATGAGGTACGCCTTTCCTTTCTATTCTGTAAGAACAAGTTGTTCATACATTCTTTTATGAGATTGGGAAAATGTATACTGAGAAAAGTCTGCTTTCTTAATCAGCCTTAGCGTATCTGATTCTTTCACATTGGAGACCGTTCCATTATAGACAGTAATATCCCAGATGCGATGGGAAAATGTATGGGAGACGTTCGTTACATACTCCGTTATATCTGCGCTAATACCAAACTTTTCTTTCAAGTAAAAGGCTAACTGTTGCTTAGGATTGCTTACGCCTTCTTGCAACTCGGTGTTGGGAAATTCCCACATATTTGCAAGCAAACCAGTGTCAGGACGTTTGTGTATGAGATATCTTCCCTCTTTATCGACAACGATTCCTGCTACAATCGGGACTGCTTTCGGCTCCTTTGCTTTACTTTTAACAGGAAGTTCTTGCTGCACTCCTTCGTGAAATGCATGGCAATGGGCCCTCACGGGGCATAACAAACAGGACGGATTTTTTGGAATACAAATAAGCGCTCCAAGCTCCATCAATCCTTGGTTAAAATAAGATGGATTCTTGCGGGATATTACTTCTCGAATAATTGCTTCAAAGAGCTTTCGCGTTTTAGGCTTAGCAATATCATCCCATATAGATAATATTCGAGACATTACACGCATTACATTTCCGTCCACAGCCGGCTCAGGAACATCATAAGCAATGCTTAAAATGGCACCTTGTGTATAAGGGCCAACCCCTTTTAGCTTACCGATTTCCTCTGCTGTGTTTGGAACAATGCCATTATAGTGAGTCTGTACTTCTTTCACAGCAGCGTGTAGATTTCGTACTCGCGAATAATATCCGAGACCTTCCCACGCTTTTAGCACCTTCTCTTCATCTGCATTTGCTAACGTTTCTAATGTAGGGAACTGCTTCATAAAATTGTTATAGTACGGCTTTACCGCTTCAACGCGCGTTTGTTGTAGCATAATTTCCGAAACCCATACTCGGTACGGATTTTTATTTTCTCGCCAAGGTAAATCGCGTTGCTCCGTTTCAAACCATTGTATTAAATCATTTCGAAATTGTTCTTTATTAAATTCGGCTAACATTTCAAGATGCTCGTGCAAAATGATCCTCCTACTTAAAACATTCGTTTTTGTATTTAAATACTATTATAATAAAGAGAGACGGCTAACTTTGGTTTTTTGTACACACCTATACTTTCGGTTTTTAAAAATTGGGTTCATTGGAGGTTATTTTGTGGATACAGCCACTCATTTAGCAATGGGAATTACATTAGGCGGACTTGCCACCCTTGATCCAGTTATCGGGCAAACTACATTGGGTCCGCAAGCAGTTATGCTCGCAACTATTGTAGGCTCAAATATTCCCGATATTGACACCGTTTTGAAGTTACAAAACAATGCGAAATATATCCGTAATCATCGAGGGATTACACATTCCATTCCATTTGTACTTCTCTGGTCTTTATTAGTAGGACTATTTGTCCATTTTAGTTTTTCAGACGTTTCCCTATATCATCTTCTACTGTGGTCATTTCTCGCTGTATTTCTCCACGTGTTTGTGGATATATTTAATGCTTATGGTACACAAGCACTTCGACCATTTACACGAAAATGGCTTGCTCTTGGTGTAATCAATACATTTGATGCCGTCATCTTCTTCATTCATGTCATTGCAATTGCTTTTATTTCTGCTGGTGTAAATAAAGGAATGTCAGCGCTCATTGCCTACATTGCAATGGCTATCTATTACATCGTTCGCATTGTAATGCGAACACATATTGAAAATATTGTAAAAAAGAGATTTCATAAAGTAGAAAAAGTCATTATTTCACCAACAATGCGATTTTATCACTATCATCTTGCCATTGTAACAGATCAGTACTATTATGTGGCTCACATTCATCGCGGTAATATTCTGCTCTTTGACAAATTTGAACGTGTGCCTCTTCCTGACACTGACATTATACAAGCAGCACGGAAGGATGCAAATATTTCAGCCTTTCTTTCTTTTTCTCCAGTTTATCGCTGGGATATATTTGAATTTACTAATTGCTATGAAGTAAGGTTTATTGATTTGCGATATCGCAGTAAAAACTATTACCCATTTGTTGCGATTGTACAGTTAGATAAACAATTAAACATCATGAGTTCCTATACAGGATGGATTTTCAGCGAAGAAAAACTACGCAAGAAATTGGATGTATTACCGGATTAATATTCGTATGATTAAAAATAGGCTGGTTAAGAAGATGACTTAATCAGCCTATTAATGCTTTGTATAATCATCACGATTAAGTAAATGCTTATACTTTGGGTTATTAGAAACGATTTCATGAAGATGAGCCCCATGATTCTCAATCCATGTCGTCACAATTTTTTCTGTTATTTCTTCTCCGTTGTATACGCCTGCACGCGCATAGGTGGCTTCAAAATCCCCCCACAGCAGTTCAACCCATATTCGGCCTTGTGCATATGATAGTTTTTCATTTTTTTCCATAAGAAGGACGGTTAGTTTTTCTATAATATCATTCATGCCAACGCTCCTTTGCCAAAGTTTGTCACCTTATTACTTACATAGTTCTTACCACTCCAGCACATCCTATTCTTGATACATCGTATCAAAGAACTTAAGGAGGGGTTTTCCTTGGGTAAGCAAAATGAAGTATATTCCAAAAAGAAAAATAACAGTAAAATCGACGGTCCACCAAAGGCAAAAGCCCGTTTTTCTTCCAAACGACCTGATGGTACGATTGCAATGCATCCTCAGGAACGTATGCGCGCAGATAAAGATTAACATTCAAGCAAAGAGGTGACTTACGCATGAGCTATCGCAATGGGTTAGATCCACGCTCTGAACTATTTCGTCACAACTGGACCCGCCCGAAACGGGCTAAATCCCAGGTCAATGGACAAACACAACAAACACAATCCTTGATCATTTTAGCAGCTGAGTGTAAAAAACGGCAGTTTTAATTGGGCCAAAAACCAGAGAAAATTATTTCTCTGGTTTTTTTAATAATGAAATTGGCAATGCCTCTTCTTCTTGTTCTTGCTTACCATCACGGTAGCCCCATGCAAATACACCTTTAAAATATGTAATTGTAAAGTAAACACCTGGTTCATCTGTAATTTCATAGATGCCGCCCACCTCAAATTCAGCTGGATTCATCGTGTACGCCTTTGCCATTGCCATTTTACGCATTAGCACCTCATACTCGTTAATCATACCCATCTGTTCCGCTTTTACCGCTTTTTCCTTCAGCTTCCCCATTTCTTCCTGTAATTCATGGTATGAGAATTCACTATACCGTTTTTCCATATGATTTTCCTCCAAGCTAGACAATTTAAAATCTGATAATGGTATCATTGTACTACACTAACAAAGGTTATTCCTCCGAAAGCTCTTGAATGATTTGCTCAATTAAATCCAACTTAAATCCTTTTCGGTATAAGCTTTGCTTGATCTTTACTTTTCCTGTCATGTCATCATCTTTGTACTTTTCAAACAATTTTCTGCCTTGCTGCATAGCTGCTGTCCATTCTGCTCGGTCGTCTTGCTCTTCTGGCTCATTGGTGGCAATGACAATGGCAATAATGGAAGATGGATATCCTTTTCTCATCAGCATTTCCTCAAGCTTTTTTTTCGTTTGAAAGGCAGATAATTGCTTCAATGTTTTCCGTTTTTTTTCACATAACTCAACCGCACTTGCAATTTGCTTATCCTCCGGGTATTCATGTAAACTAGAAGTAATAACATCTTGCATGACACCTTTTTCAGCTAGTTCTCGTCGAATGACAATCGGCCCTTTCTTTCCAACGTTACATTGTGTTCGAACATAAGCAAGAGCGTATTCTTGATCATTCACGTAACCTTCTTGCTGCAGTTTGTTTATCGCCTCCTGCACAACAGCCATGCCGAACTCTTTTTTACGTAAATATTGTTCTATCTCATGTTTAGTCCGCATTTGATAGGATAGAAATACGATTGCCTGTAAATAACATTTGCGTACTTCCTCATCATAGAGAATATCGGCAAGCGCAAGCTCATCTATTTCCATTCCCTTTTTAAGTCCATGCTTTATAAGCGTGCTCTCATCTACACCAAAGCCAAATTCCTCGCCATGTCCCTTGTCTATGTAAATGTTATAACGCTCTTTCGATGATTTTTGCACTTGAATTTTTGTAATTATAGCCATTTGGCTCACCTCGTAATTGGGATAGTACATTTGGTTATCCCATTGTAACTTCACTCTAAAATATTGTAGCACACGTATCTCAATTTCAACGAATCAACATATATATAGTAGGGAGTGATACTCATGAACATCTTAATTTCTGGCGGCACCGGTTTCATTGGAAAAGCCCTATGCTCACTTTTAACAAGCAAAGGACATACACTATACGTTCTAACAAGAAATAGTAGAGCAGCAGAACAATCTAATATATACTATATAAAATGGCAAGCAACAGATGAATCATTGCCTATTCCACCTATCGATGCTGTCATCAATTTAGCTGGTGAACCAATTAATAGCGGTCGCTGGACAGAAACAAAGAAACAACAAATTGTAAGTAGTCGCGTTACTACGACACAAGCACTTTTGCATCAGCTTTCCAAGCAAAGTAATCGACCCCATGTATTTATTAATGCAAGCGCAATTGGGTATTATGGTACCTCACTTACCGAAACCTTCACTGAGAATAATCGTAACGCAGGTAACGACTTTCTAGCAACGACAGTTGAAAAATGGGAAGCGGAAGCAAAACAGGCAGAGAATCTAGGTATGCGCACGGTATTCACTCGGTTTGGAATCGTTCTTGGCAACGGAGGAGCTTTGCCGAGTATGATACTTCCTTACCGTCTCTTTGCCGGTGGAACGATAGGATCTGGAAAGCAGTGGGTTTCATGGATCCATGTAGAGGATGTTGCACGTATGATTGAATTCGCCCTAGTAAATGAACAAATAATAGGGCCAATCAATGTAACGGCACCGAAGCCCCTCACGATGAAAGAATTTGGGAAGGTAATTGGGAAGGTCATGAAACGGCCCCATTGGATTCCTGTTCCATCCTTCGCACTAAAACTGCTTCTTGGTGAAATGAGTATACTTGTTTTAGAAGGGCAGCGTGTACTGCCAGAGAAAGCCATGCAACATGGATTTACATTTGCTTATCCTAATCTTGAGGAAGCATTGTCTACAATTTTAAAGTAGCTAAGGGGTTTACGATGAAAATATTATTTCAAAACGCAACTATTTTTCCAATCACAGCACAAAAATTACATGGAGATCTTCTCGTAGAAGATGGTAAAATCCGTGCGATTCAATCCACTATTACACCAAGCAGCGATATGCAAATTATTGATGGAAGGGGCATGTATTTATTTCCTGGCTTTATCGATGTTCATACACATCTCGGTTTATATGACGAAGGAACCGGCTGGGCAGGGAATGATGCAAACGATACAATCGAAGCCTTAACTCCTCATATTCGTTCGATTGATGGCATATATCCGCTTGATATTGCATTTCATGATGCAATAAAACATGGTATTACTACCGTTCACGTTATGCCAGGGAGCCAAAACGTCATTGGCGGAACAACCTGTGTGATGAAAACTGCAGGTAAAAACATCTCGAATATGGTTATCGAGGAACCGGCTGGATTAAAAATTGCACTTGGAGAAAATCCGAAACGCGTTCATAGTAATGGAAGCGATGCATCCATTACAAGAATGGGTATTATGGGGATGCTACGCGAAACCTTCTACGAAGCACAGCAATATGGTAGATCAACAGATTTTCGAATCAAACCTATTTTACAAGCCCTCAATCGTGAAATTCCGGTTCGAATTCATGCGCACCGTGCAGACGACATTCTAACTGCTATTCGGTTAGCTGATGAATTTAATCTGGATTTACGTATTGAACATTGTACAGAAGGACATCTAATTGCAGAAGAACTGGCTGGACGAAACCTACAAGTAAGCGTTGGCCCAACGTTCACAAGAAAGTCCAAAGTGGAGTTAAAAAACAAGTCATGGAGCACATATGCTAAACTAGATGAGGTCGGAGTTGATATTTCAATAACGACGGACCATCCATACACACCCATTCAATACTTAAATTTATGTGCTGCTATTGCGGTTCGTGAGGGCTTATCAGAAGACACTGCACTTCGGGCCATTACCATTAATCCTGCTAGAAATTTGAAGCAGGATCACCGAATTGGAAGCTTAGAAATAGGCAAAGATGCTGATATCGTCCTTTGGTCTCATCATCCATTTCACTACTTAGCAAGACCAACGATCACAATGGTAAATGGGCAAATAATTTACAAAAATATTAAGATAAACTAGTTTATTTTTTTAACAAGATAAAGTATTATGAAATTACAAGAAAATACAACCATAATCAATTTTTACAATTGATCAATGGGGAAGGCAAATGGTGCGCCACCAGTATGATAGACTGGTTCTAGTGGGTTCGATTCCCACCCCGAAATTTTTTCAAGCAACATTAAAAAATTTCGAGGGTGGGTTTACTTTTGTGAGCTTTCTACCCTCATTAAAGGAGGATATAGAATGTTAAAAAAACGTGACCTACACGACTGCTCTACACTTTACGATTTAATGGTACACCCAAGTGTCTTCCCTTTTGTTCGTCATAAGGTATCTTCCTACGAGGAGTTTCTCTTTGTCACAAAACAAATGATTGAAGAAGAAGACCGCGGGGAGCTTATTTCAAGAACCATTTTGGATGAATGGGGCAATCCTATCGGCACCATTACATTATACGATATTGCACAAGGTGCTGGATTTTTAGGAACATGGATTGGCCAGCCTTATCATGGTAAAGGATATAATAAATTGGCAAAAGACTCTTTTTTCCATGAAGTTTTTTACGAGCTCAATATGGAAACAATTTTCATGAGAATTCGGAAAGTAAATACACGTTCTATTAAAGCTGCGCAAAAACTACCGTATGTCACACTTGCTAATGAAACGAGAAAGTCAATTTATGAGCAAATTAATGCAGTTGAAGATACATTCGATTTATATGAAATTTCCAAGGACCAATACACGCTACACACATTGCGTGAAGGTGTATTGACTGATACAACTCATCATTTGAAAGAAGCTTAAATGTATATGACACCTCTCTATTGGAAACGATACATAATGATTCCAATTACTGAGGTGATTCCTAATGGATAAGAAAAAACGTGAAAAAATGAGAAATAAGTTATCAGCTGCCCAAGAGGTATTGTATCAACGTGAATTTAAACGAGCCGACCGAGAAGCTGGATTTAAGCCGGGTGGCATTTATTAGTACTAGAAACGATACCTTTTCTTATGATCGAGATGATACAAGGACATTACCCCTTGTATCATTTTTTTGGTTATGCACACTCTCGTATTCTTTTCCACAATTTTTACAAAAAATGTGAATAACATCGGAGTTATCTACCTATATTTTGATATATAAATTATCATTTATTGATTTGTTGTGGATATCACTGAAAACTATGTGGATAATGTGGGTATTATTGTTAATAATGGGGTATTTTAATAAAATTAATATAGATTAATTGTGGATAACATGATTAACCTTAAAAGAAATCAATTCAAAAAGCATCTCTTCCTAGCAAGGAGAAGATGCTTTTTGAATGAATACTAGTTTTTTATCTAACAGGTTCGAGCACCATATGTTGTTGTGTCTGCTTTTCTAAGATAGTAGAAACAACTTGTATTGCTGCTTGTGGATTGTGGATTTTTCGTAATGCGTCGCGCATCTTCTCCAGTTTCCAATCATCTTGCAGCAATTGATTTGTTTTTAAAAACACATCTTCTTCTTCACGAACGACTATGGCTGCTCCCATTTCTTCAAAATAATCCGCATTTTCATTTTCTTGTCCTGGCACAGGATGATAGAGTACAACAGGAACCTGCAACGAAGCAACCTCACTTAGCGTAATTCCACCTGGCTTTGTAATCAAACAGGTTGAAATACGAAATAGTTCGTCAATTTGCTCCACGTATCCGAAAACGTTAATGGAATCTCCTTGCAATTGTGAAATTTCATTCCGCAATTCTTCATTTTTTCCGCAGATAACAACAACCTGCAAATTATCCACTTTCATAAATAGCTCACACAATTCCTTCACGTTGCCTAAGACACCATGTGCCCCCGCTAAAATAAGCAATGTTTTTTTTGATGGATTTAGCCCATACTTTTCATAATAATCATGGTTTACTGTAAGCGTTTCAAAGTTTTGCCGAATTGGTATCCCAGTAGTAGTAATTTGATCACGAGGTATTCCTATATTTGTAATTAATTCCTTTACATATTCAGTTGCGACAAAATAATGATCCACGTATGGATGTACCCAAATTTTATGAAGGCAGAAATCGGTTAATACATTATAAACAGGAGTGTCTAACCCGGATTTCTTTTTTAATTCTGGAACAGCGATAATAGGAAATGTATTAATGATAATATCTGGCTTTTCAGTATGTAATATAGAAGTAAGCCGTCTTTTTCCAAAATTCGCATACCATCTCGCAATTTTTTTATTATAAATCTTTTCTACTCCGTAATAAAACAATCGGTATAAATCTTTCCCAATTGTATAACTTTTTAAGTATAGATATTTTGTAATATCGGTAAGAACAGGGTGTGATTCTGTAAATAAATCACGAACAATGACTTGTGTTATTCCTCTCTGGTGAAACGCCTGTTCAAGTGTTTTTGCTACCTGCGCATGTCCGTTACCATAGTGCGCAGTAAAAATTAACACTTTGGGGTTATTGATCAAACAAATTCACTCCTAGCTCTTTCTATTTTTAATGTCATGAAGAAAAGCAACATTAAAAACAACTTCCATAAATTTTACATCTTTGCAAAGAAAATTATTATTCCGTTTACAAATATAGAATACCTTGTTTAGTATACTCCATTCTACTTCTCTTCTCCATAATAAAAGCAAGCAAGCTAGTTTCACAGCCTGGATTCTTCCTCACAAGAAAAACCTAATTCAAGAGAATTAGGTTTTCTGTTAACAGTTTTCTCGCACGAGTAACACTTTCTTCTGAAGGTGGTTCAATTCCATATAGTGGGTACGATAAACCTAGCGCCTTCCACTTATATACGCCAAGTTTATGATATGGCAACACCTCAACCTTTTCTATATTTGTTAGAGTTGCGAGAAAAGCAGCTAGATTACGCAGATTTTCTTCCCCATCCGTAATTGTAGGGACGAGGACATGCCGAATCCATACAGGCTTTCTTCTCTGTGACAAATAACGAGCAAAGGATAAGATATGTTCATTTGGTTTTCCCGTAAGCTTACGATGGCTATGGGAATCAATGTGTTTAATGTCAAGTAACAATAAATCGGTATAGTTCATTAACTCTCCGAGCTTTTCTTGAAATGGCATCTCTTCACTATAACATCCACCGGAAGTATCAATCGCTGTATGGATACCGAGCCCCTTACATTGTTTAAATAGTTCAATTAAGAAATCCAGCTGCAAAAGGGGTTCCCCGCCGCTAACAGTTATGCCGCCTTTCGTTAGAAATGGTAAATAACATTTCACATCTTCAATTATTTCTTCCACTGATATTTCTTTCCCTGCTCCTATTTCCCATGTATCGGCATTATGACAATATTGACACCGCAGCAAACATCCTTGCAGAAAAACCACATAGCGTATGCCTGGACCATCAACGGTACCGCATGATTCTATAGAATGAATGC
>NZ_JBXKMX010000013.1:0-1558 GCF_056992975.1 Ectobacillus sp.
TTATTGACGGGCTTTATCATTGACCTATCTGGAAAATATGATTTTGCCTTATATGTAGGTGCTATTGTAGCGATAGTAGGTGCGCTGTTATTACTAACAATTTGCAAGGTTGAACCGATTGTGAGTAGATCAAGTACAGAACAAAACCCGACCAGAATTTCATGAAAATTACGTTTGAATTGAAATTCTAGGATCTGTTTGAAAAAAAACAAATAGAATGATAGCACTAGAAGAATGTTCTAGTGCTTTTATTATATTTCCAGCTATTACTTGTAGTTTGATGGGGTGGTACTTAGTTAACAATGTGAATTCATTCACATTGTTTATAGATTCTCTATATTCCCAAAGAAATAAGAATTAGTGAAATATTGAGATCTATTATAAGTTAAAAGAACAATAAATTTTTTTAGTCCTAAAAATGTAAGGAGGAATTTATTTTGGATATCTTAGTTTGTGTGAAACAAGTACCTGATACAGCAGAAATCAAAATTGATCCGGTAACGAATACACTAATAAGAAGTGGTGTACCAAGTATTATAAACCCATTCGATAAGCATGCGCTTGAAGCAGCGGTACAGCTTAAAGAAGCACATGGAGGAACGGTTACGGCCTTAAGTATGGGACCACAACAAGCTAAAGCTGCTTTAAAGGAATGTATTTCAGTAGGGGCAGATAAAGCTGTATTAGTTACTGACAAGCTATTTGGCGGTTCAGATACGTTTGCCACAAGCTACATCTTGGCCAATGCTATTAAAAAACTGGGACATTTTGATCTGATTTTATGTGGTAAACAGGCAATCGATGGAGATACGGGACAAGTAGGACCAGCCCTAGCAGAGCACCTTGGAATTGCTCAACTCACTTATGCAACAAAGATTGATGTTGAAGGAGAAAAAATTACAATTAAGAGAGAAACGGAAGAAGGCTACGAAATTATTGAGTCTAAGCTTCCTGCTGTTTGTACAGTTGTAAAATCAATTAATGAGCCAAGATTTGCAACAATCAAAAGTAAAATGGCCGCCAATAAAGCTGAAATTGAAGAAATAACTTTTGCAGATATGCCTGATATTGATAGAACGAAAATTGGTCTTAAAGGCTCACCAACTAAAGTAAAGAGATCATATACACCGCCAAAAAGAAATTCGGGCATTAAGATTCAGGAAGAAAGTGCATGCACATCCGTACAAAAATTATTGGGAAATTTACTAGAAGCTAAGCTTGTATAAGAGGGAGGCACTAAGAATGGACTTTGCAGAATATAAGAATATTTGGGTGTTTATCGAAACTTCAGAGGGAAAAGCAAAAAATGTAGGCTTGGAGCTCTTACATCAAGGGAAAAGACTCGCGCAGATCAATAATGAAAAGGTCATTGCTGTAGTTATTGGTAAAAATCTAGACTCCGTCGTAAAATCTGCAACAGCATATGGAGCTGATGAAGTTATTGTTGTTGAAGGAGATGAGTATAAAGATTTTTCTACTGACGGATACGCAAATGTAATGACAAAATTAGTAGAAAAGTATAAGCCAGCAGCGATATTAATTGGCGCTACATATAATG
>NZ_JBXKMX010000014.1:0-6993 GCF_056992975.1 Ectobacillus sp.
GATTCTGCCGTTAGACTTACGCATATTCCAACCAATATCGTAGTAAACTGCCAAGCGGAACGTTCTCAACTTAAAAACCGTGAAAAAGCGATGCATATGTTAAAAGCAAAGCTATATCAAAAACGCGTGGAAGAACAACAGCAGCAATTAGATGAAATTCGCGGCGAACAAAAAGAAATTGGCTGGGGAAGCCAAATTCGTTCCTACGTCTTCCATCCGTATTCTTTAGTGAAAGATCACCGTACAAGTACGGAAACAGGAAATATTCAAGCGGTAATGGATGGCGATCTCGATCCGTTTATTGATTCCTATCTTCGCTCTAGAATCTCATAAAAAAAAGCCTGATTTCGGCTTTTAAAAAATGTAGATTCTAGTGAGGTAGTTGTATGACAACTTATCTATATAGAATTAGAGGGAAAGAGAAGTGCTTACGTGCTTCTCTTTTTTATAGGAGATAGTCATATCATACTGAATACATGCACAATCGTAAAAACTTGAAAATAGTGAATTATCAGCGATAAATTGTAACGGCTTCTAAAGAAATTATCATTATCATGAAAATTAAAGACAAAATTACTAGTTCATACTTGGAGGAATTATGGAAACAAAACATAAAGCAAGAAAAGCATCAAATCCCCAATTGCAAAAAATAATGGAATATATCTATATCATCGTAGGTTCCACTTTGATTGCCTTGGCATTTAACATCTTTTTAATGCCAAACCGCATTGCATCTGGAGGAGTAAGCGGGATTAGTACCATCTTAAAGGCGACAATCGGATGGGAACCTGCCTATGTACAATGGGCTTGTAACATCCCTCTTTTTATAGCAGGTGTTCTTCTTTTAGGAAAACAGTTTGGGGTGAAAACATTAATAGGAACCATTTTCCTTCCGCTCGTTGTATTTGCATCAAAGGATATCGAACCTGCCACGCATAATCAGCTTCTCGGTGCACTATTTGGCGGAATAAGCGTTGGATTGGGGCTTGGCATTGTGTTTCGAGGAAAGGCATCGACAGGAGGGACTGATTTAGCAGCCCAAATTATTCATAAATACACTGGACTTTCGCTTGGTATGTGCGTAGCACTTATTGATGGCACAATCGTCATTACTTCTGCTATTGTCTTTAACTTAGAAAGCGGTATGTATGCACTCATTAGCCTATATGTTACAAGTAAAACAATCGATCTCGTACAAGTGGGAATGGGACGTTCTAAAATGGCCATTATTATTACGAATGAAGAAGACCGCGTTTGCCAGGCAATTTTGCAAAAGGTGGATCGCGGAGTTACGAGATTGCCCGGATTTGGTGGATATACAAATGATGAACGTCCTATCCTTATGTGCGTTGTTAATCAAATGGAATTTACAAAGCTGAAAGAAGTTGTTAAACTAGCTGATCCATTCGCCTTTGTTATAGTAACCGATGCTTCAGAGGTACTCGGAGAAGGGTTTCAACCGGCATAGGAGGAAAAACCATCCATAACAGGTTATAATAAAAATAAAATGTATGCGAAGGAGGATGTGTATGAAGAGAAAGCTTCTTATTGCAATGACAGGAATAGCGCTTGCTACGATACTAAGTGCTTGCGCGGCGAAGGAAGAAAATCAGACAGCTAAAGTCCCTGCTAGTACGGATAGCGCAGAAACGATCTACCAACAAAGCTGTGCAAGTTGCCATGGAACAAATTTAGAAGGAAAATTAGGACCAGCTCTGCAAAAAGCGGGCGGTGAATTTAGCCAAGCTCAAATTGAAAAAATCATAGAAAAAGGACGCGGCTCCATGCCAGCGGGTATCATTCCGAAAGAAGACGCAACAAAAGTGGCACAGTGGCTTTCACAGAAAAAATGACTCAAAAGGGCTGCCTTTTGAGTCTTCTTCCTCCAGAATATAACAAACCAGCTTTCCTACTAGTATTCTCCCTTGTATTCCCATAGAATTCCTATTCCATATATTTTACAATGATAAGGACTCCTAAGTAGGGAGTGTTTACGATTTGCATAGACTTCTGTAACAGAACTGTAATCGAATTGTAGCGGCAAATGAAAAACAATGATGATACAATGTAGAACGAAACGAAACTGTTAGAATTAATGTAGAAATTTGTTAGATCCTGTTGTATTTTAAGAAAGAATGTCGAATAAGACAAATTCATTAATTGGGTGATACATGATGATAACAATGAACAATGTGTATAAAACGTATCCAAACGGTGTAGAAGCTGTGAGTGGGATTTCCGTTAAAATTAAGCAAGGCGAATTTGTGTACGTTGTTGGTCCAAGTGGGGCTGGTAAATCGACGTTCACGAAAATGATGTATAGTGAAGTAAAGCCAACGTCGGGTTCGATTAATGTAAATGGCATCGCATTAGAAAGTCTACATAGCAATGATGTGCCATACTTCCGTCGTCAAATCGGCGTTATCTTCCAAAATTTCCGTCTCTTACCTAAGATGACTGTAAGCGAAAATGTTGCATTTGCCTTAGAGGTAATTGAAGAAGAACGGGAAGTAATTGCAGAGCGCGTAGCAGAAGTATTAAAGCTTGTTGGACTCGAAGAAAAAGCTGATTCCCTTCCAAATCAACTGTCAGGCGGCGAACAACAACGTGTAGCAATTGCACGTGCGATTGTAAACAAGCCAAAGGTTGTTATTGCGGATGAACCGACAGGAAACTTAGATATAGATACCGCTTGGGAAATTATGGACATTTTTAAAGAAGTCAACCACCAAGGTACAACAATCATTATGGCAACACATAATTCCGAAATTGTGGATACCATTCGTCACCGCGTAATTGCAATTGAAAATGGAAAAATTTTAAGAGATGAACTTCAGGGAGGGTACGGTTATGAAAGCTAAAACCTTTGCCCGTCATGTACGAGAAGGCGGAAAAAGTCTAACGCGTAATGGCTGGATGACATTTGCATCAGTCAGTGCAGTTACCATTACATTGCTGTTAGTAGGCGTATTTTTGGCAGTTATTATGAATTTAAATCACTTCGCTTCAAAGGTAGAAAAAGACGTAGAAATTCGTGTTCATATTGATCCTGCTGCTTCTAAAGATAATCAAGCTTCGTTAAAAGCAGACATTCAAAAAATATCACAAGTAGATACGCTTACATTCTCTTCTAAAGAAGAAGAACTACAACGTGTCATTAAAAGCTTTGGTGATAGTGGAAAATCATTCCAACTATTTGAACAAGATAATCCTCTTAAGGACGTTTTTATCATTAAAACGAAAAATCCGACAGATACAGGTCAAGTTGCATCACAAATTGAAAAAATGCAATATGTTAGCAATGTACAGTACGGAAAAGGCGATGTAGAAAAACTATTTAACACGGTGAAAATTGGTCGTAACATCGGTATTGTGTTAATTGCCGGTTTATTATTTACAGCCATGTTCTTAATCTCAAATACAATTAAAATTACAATCTATGCAAGAAGTACAGAAATCGGAATTATGAAACTAGTAGGTGCAACAGATTGGTTTATCCGTTGGCCATTCCTATTAGAAGGTTTATTCTTAGGTGTGCTAGGTTCCTTGATTCCAATTGTGCTTATCGTATCGGCATACGGATCAATTCAATCGATGCTTCAACAAAAATTGGTTGGTACAATCTTTGAATTGTTACCATCAAGCCCGTTTGTATTCCAATTAGCAGGAGTGTTAATCCTAATTGGTTCCCTAATCGGTATGTGGGGAAGCGTCATGTCTATTCGCAAGTTTTTACGCGTATAAGAAGAAATAGTTGCAAACATAATTCGTACAAGCATATCATATAGTAGAAGTAAGTAAGGCATCACACTGGTAGTGTGATGCTTTTTCAGTACATAATTACGATGTGTGAAAGGAGCATTCCGTATTGAAACGTAAAATAGCGATAATTTGGATTGTAGCGGCATTTCTAGTCGGTGCGGGTAGCATGTATGCAGGAATGCAATATACATTTAGTAAAACGTATGGCGGCATACTTGCAAGTAAATCGAATTCCCCAACACGAGAAGGAGATATACAAAAAATTCAGCAAGCTTACGATTTGATCGACTCTCGCTACGTCAGCAATGTTGATAAAACAAAGCTAGTCGAAGGTGCCATTCAAGGAATGATTTCAACGCTGAAGGATCCATATTCCACTTATATGGATAAAAACACAGCCAATCAATTTGTCCAGTCCTTAGATTCTTCTCTAGATGGAATTGGGGCTGAGGTGAATAAAGTCGATAATAAGCTAATCATCGTATCGCCTATTAAGGATTCACCAGCAGAAAAAGCAGGAATCAAGCCAAATGATGAAATTCTATCAGTAGATGGAGAAAGTGTAAAAGATAAAACACGCGAAGAAGCCGTATTAAAAATTCGCGGCAAAAAAGGCACAATTGTTACATTACAGATTAAACGTGCGAATGTGGACACACCAATTACATTTAAAATTACGCGGGATACGATTCCACTCTTAACTGTATCAAGCTCAGTGAAAACAGAAAATAATAAAAATATCGGATACATTCAAATCACATCTTTTTCTGAAAATACAGCGAAGGAATTTAAAGATAATCTAACCGACCTCGAAAAGAAAAACATTAATGGTCTTGTCATTGATGTACGCGGCAATCCAGGTGGATATTTAAATAGTGTAGAGGACATATTGAAGCTATTTGTTACAGATAAAAAGCCAATTGTACAAGTAGAAGATCGCAACGGACAACGACAAAAAACGTTTTCGCAGCTGAAGGAACGTAAACCTTATCCAATCGCTGTACTCGTGGATAACGGCAGTGCATCGGCCTCTGAAATTCTGGCAGGAGGTTTAAAGGAAGCAGAAGGCTATCCACTTGTTGGGGTAAAAACATTCGGTAAAGGAACCGTACAACAAGCCGTTCCGCTTCCAGATGGCAGCAACATAAAGCTTACGATGTTTAAATGGTTAACACCAGACGGAAATTGGATTCATACTAAAGGAATTGATCCAACCGTCGAAATTAAACAACCAGACTATTATTACGCAACACCTATTCAATTCCAAAGTGCACTATCCTATAACATGAACAACGACCAAGTAAAAAGTGCACAAGCTTTATTAAAGGATCTTGGCTTCGAACCAGGTCGCACTGACGGTTATTTCAGCCAAGAAACAGAAACAGCAGTAAAGGCATTCCAACAAAGCAGTAACATGGATCAAACCGGCATCATCGATCAAAAAACAGCCGATGCGCTCCAAAATAAGATTATAGATAAAATCCGCTCCGGCACAAACGACCTGCAAATGCAAGCAGCACTAAAGCTTGTAGCGAAATAAGAAACGGAATGTAACAATCTTTGACCACTGAAAACGTACTATGTTTCAGTGGTTTTTTTCATGAGTAGAGAGGGGATTGGACCCGCAGATGGAGGAAATGAGAGATGGCGGGAATAAAAGAGAGGGGATAGAGCCCGTAGATGGTGAAAATGAGAGAGGGGGGAACAAAAGAGGAAGGATTGAACCCGCTGATGGTGGAAAAGAGAGATGGCGGGAACAAAAGAGAGAGAATTGAGCCCGAAGATGGTGGAAAAGAGAGATGGCGGGAACAAAAGAGAGGGGATTGGACCCGCAGATGGTGGAAGCGAGAGATGACGGGAACAAAAGAGAGGGAATAGAGCCCGTAGATGGTGAAAAAGAAAGATGGGGGGGACAAAAGAGAGAGAATAGAACCTGTAAGCAAAGGGAACGAGAGTCGACGGGAAAAAAGAGAACGGATTGTGCTTCCAACAGAGCGTCGACCTGCCTTCCACGCTGATACGATTACTTTTTTTTTTCATAGAAACCGAAATAGAAAGCGAATATGATACTATTAAGAGGTACATCTTTTACAGAAATATAAAGTAAGATTGGGGGGGCACAATGGAATCTTGGCTGTTTGAATTAGCGCGAGCAATCGGACGTTTTTTTCTACATCCTGTCCTATACATAAGTATAATCAGTGTTATTTTTTCCGGATATTGGCGTGTTAGACAAGAACGTAAGGACTTTTCTTTTAAAATTTATAATGCGATGTACGAGCTGCCTACGTCTTTATTTGCGGGAATTTCGATTGGAATCTTGCTTTCAGTAGTGCTAGCCGGCGTAGGTCTTGTACTACCGAAAATGGGTCTAGCTGCTATTGCATTGTGGACCATTTTATTTGCGATTACCTTTCAGTACCGTTACTTATCGGCTGCCTACAGTGTAGGGATTGCAATGCTACTACTCTTGTTTTCTAATGTTTTAACAAAAGTAGGCGAGGTTGCACCGTATCTTACAGATGTGAAAGAAAACTATTTAACCAGTCTCGCTATTCTTCTGGCACTTTTACTTTTTACAGAAGGTTATTTTATTATGAAGTATTCTTCATCCTCAACACCACGTCTTGTAAAGGCAAAACGAGGTCTATTGATTGGTATGCATCGTAGCAAACGTCTATGGATCATACCCCTATTTGTCTTCATTCCAGGTGACGGCATCCAAACCTTCCTGTCATGGTGGCCGGTTATTTCGGTTAATACGCACACATTTTCACTCTTTCTCGTACCTTTTACAATCGGATTTTCGATGAAGGTGAAAGGAATGCTGCCTAGCCAAGCTATTATGTATACAGGAAGACAAGTTACGTTACTTAGTTTTCTTGTACTTGCACTTGCTATTGCAAGCATCTGGCTTCCCGGTCTCGCAGTAGCAGCAGCAGGAACTGCTATACTCGGCCGCATAAGCATCACGATTCGTGAGAAAATAGAGGATGAAAAACCGCTCCCTTATTTTTCTCAGAAAACCAATGGGCTGATGATTCTAGATATTTTGCCAAACTCCGTAGGAATCGAAATGGGATTGCGGGTAGGAGAAATCATTACGAAAGTAAACGGAGTAAATCCTACTTCCGTTCGAGAATTCTACAGTGCGCTCCAACGTAACACGGCAGGAGCATTTTGTAAAATGGAAGTCATCGACACGAACGGAGAACTACGTCTCGTGCAGCA
>NZ_JBXKMX010000015.1:0-6749 GCF_056992975.1 Ectobacillus sp.
AGCGCCGAGGAGGCTCCCGAGCCGCCCGCGGAAAGCTCGCACCTGGAGCGGAAATCAACAGGCAAGTTTTTTAACAGAGCCTTTTTATAAATCAGCTTCTTACCTTGCATCATGAACGCTACTTTCCTCGCATATACTGGTACAAGCGTAAAGAGGAGGGACTTTTGTGAATGGGCTAGAAGCTTTTTTATTAGGTATTATTCAAGGGTTAACGGAATTTTTGCCGATTAGTAGCACGGGCCATTTATACTTGGGTCGTCATCTAGTTGGGTTAGATGACGCTGGTTTATTTTTAGATACGATGCTTCATCTTGGAACGTTACTAGCAGTAGTTGTTTATTACCGGAACGAGTGGATTCGCATTATCAAACGTCCCTTTAGTAAATTGACGTTTCTTCTAGTTGTAGGAACAATACCTGCCGTTATTATCGGACTTTTATTTAAAGATTTTTTTGAGGAAATATCAAAAACAGGAGTGACCATCGGGTGGGAATTTTTAGCAACAGGCTGTTTTCTATACATAGCCGAAGTAGGAAAAAGTGGGAGTAAAAAGATGAAGGATATTACTTACAAAGATGCCCTAATCATTGGCTCCTTTCAAGCGTTTGCTATTTTTCCAGCTATTTCTCGTTCTGGTATGACAATTGTCGCGGCATTATGGCGTAAGCTAGACCGGGAAACAGCAGCCTACTTTTCGTTTTTATTATCCACACCGGCGATAATTGGAGCCATCGTATTACAGACAGGAGATATTGTACAAGGAAAAGCAGAAACGATTTCGGGAGCTTCTCTATTTATTGGTACGCTATCCGCAGCGTTTTTTGGCTACATAGCCGTTTCGTGGATGATTCAATTTTTAAAGAATCATTCCTTAAAAATATTTTCCTATTATGTATGGCTGCTTGGCATACTTATACTTAGTCTTCAGTTTTACGGTGTTTTCTAAGATAAACGTTACATAATATGCGATGAATTATCCTATAGAACAGTGATACAGCCATTGTTATTATAGGCAAAAACATGGTACTCTTTTACTAGCAGTATATTTTGTTTAGAAGGGTAGGTATTTTCTTGGGTAGTAAAGTAGTAAAAGAGATATGGAGTTGGATTCGTTCCATAGCCATTGCTTTTGTATTGGCCTTCATTACAAGTGTTTTTCTGATTCAACCTTATAAGGTTGAAGGACATTCTATGGATCCGACATTACGAGATCAAGAACGGATAATGGTTTCAAAGCTATCACACACATTTTCTCAAGAACCTAATTATGGGGATGTTGTTATTATTGATAGTCGGGTGGACCGGGCACGTTCTGTTCTTGACGATATTACAGAAAATGCGCTATTTCAGCTTGTTACAAACAAACGCCAAGATAGCTTTCTTTATGTAAAGCGTATTATCGGTAAGCCTGGAGATGAAATTGAGTTAAAAGATCATAAGTTATATCGAAATGGCACTCTCGTAGATGAGCCTTACATAAAAGAAGAAATGACGCTAGTCGCACAAGGAAAATGGAAAGTACCGAGTGGACATGTATTTGTAATGGGTGACAATCGCAACAATAGCAAAGACAGTAGAGAAATTGGATTTGTTCCAATCGATCATGTATTAGGATCAAAGGTATTTGGGTTTTAGCATCAGAGGGAATAGCCTTCTGATGCTTTTTTATGCAAGCAATGAGGGGATTTATAAAATTTTGCTCTTTACTTACAATTCAAAAAAAGATAAGTTAGTTGCAATAGTAATTTGAGATGGTCATTTTGTCATGAAAAAAAATAGTTATGTAGCAGTAGGAGTGAACTGAGAATGTTGTCAAAACTGAATCGTTTTTTGGAAAAAGTGATGCCGATCATTACACCAACAAGTGTAGTACTAGGTGTATTTTTTGCTGACCATCTGAAATCCTTTGCTTTTCTTGTTGCATGGATTTTTGCTTTTATTACATTTACAGGAAGCTTGGGTTCGAGCTTTAAATCATTAAAGCGTGTTGTTCTTCATCCGCTGCCAACAATCGTTGTGCTAGTTATCTTACACATCCTCATGCCAATTGTTGCTTGGCTGCTTGGGCATCTATCATTTAGCGGGGATCCATTCACAATAACCGGATTAATTTTAGCGGTTGTAATCCCAACAGGTGTTACTAGTTTAATATGGACTACTATTTATAAAGGGAATGCGGTACTTGCGTTGTCTATTATCTTAATTGATACACTATTATCTCCTCTTATTGTTCCCTATAGCATTGCCTTATTAGGCGGCGGTGCTGTTTCTATGGATGTATGGCCGATTATGAAAGGTTTACTAGGAATGGTCGTTCTGCCTTCTGTTTTAGGCATGCTGCTAAATCAGCTGACAGATGGGAAGGTAAAAACGACAGTAGGAAAACCATTGTCTCCGTTTTCTAAAATTGGAGTAGGTCTTGTTGTTATGATTAATAGTGCCAATGTCGCACCTTACCTCGTACATATAAACGGAAAACTTGTTTTGATTTGTTTCATGATTCTAGTTATTTCCACTTCCGGTTATGCTCTTTCATGGTTAACGGGGAAAGTACTTCACTTTGATAAAGAGGATGTAATAACCTTAACCTTTACAGGAGGCATGCGAAACATTAGCGCAGGTGCAGTTGTAGCCATTACCTATTTTCCTGCTGCAGTAGCAGTTCCTGTCATACTCGGTATGTTATTTCAGCAAACACTAGCATCGCTTAATGGTCATGTGCTAGATCGATATTATAAAAAAAGAGAAATGGCAAAAGCAAGTTAAATTTCAAGAAAGGACTGTGATATAGATGAATAAACCTCGCATATTACAAATTCTTCCGATGTATCATGAAGAAGGAGAAACGATTCTTCGCAAGGGTGCCAATGTCATCCAAACAAATGAATATGATATTTTGCACTTATGTAAATTAGCAGGCGATGTTGACGGAATTGTTTTACGAGCACCTGCAAAAATTACAAAAGAAGTTATAGACGCTGCTCCCCATTTAAAGATGATATCTGGGGCAGGTGTCGGTCTTGATAATATTGATGTAGACTATGCAACGAAAAAAGGAATTGCTGTTTTACATGCTCCGTCGGTCAATAAAGTTTCTACGGCAGAACATACAGTCATGTTCATCATGGCGCTTAGTAAATCTGTCATTTCATTCCATCATGAAATGAAACAAGGTAACTACCAGGCAAGAAATACCATACCCACCTATGAATTAAAGGGAAAATCGGTTGGATTGATTGGCTTTGGCAATATTGCACAGGAAGTGGCGAAGCGATTGGCACTCGGACTTGAAATGAAGGTAACGGCATGGGTTAGGAGCTATGATTCTTCGAAACAGAGCATAGCACATGCAATAGGTGTGAACCTAACAACTAATATAGAAGAAGTCGTAAAACAAGCTGATTTTGTGTCTATTCATATTCCGCTTCAAGAAAGCACAAAGCATTTTTTTGATGCAAACCTTTTATCGTATATGAAACCTTCTGCGTATTTGATTAACACTGCCCGGGGAGCAGTCGTTAACCAGGAAGATTTGTATCATTATGTACTAGAAGAAAAAATTGCGGGAGCAGCTCTAGATGTATTTGATCCTGAGCCTCCTGCAAAGGATTTACCACTATTATCACTACCAAATGTTCTGGTAACGCCTCATGTCGCAGGGACAACAGTTGAATGTAACTATATTACAGCCACGACAGTAGCAGAAAATGTCATTCGCTTTTTTCACAGAGAGAAAGTAGAGTATATTGCAAATCCAGAAGTTTTGACACGAATATAAGAAAGATAGGAGCCGTTTTATAAATGGCTCCTATTACATGTTACATTCATAGCTATTGCAGACCATTTTGAAATGTACTTATCACTTTTCCATCTAGAAACGTAACACGGCCCATTGTTTTGGATGTCTTACCTGGCCATGCATAATCCACTTTATAGATAGGCGTTCCTTTTTCTCCAGATTCATTGATTACCTCACCTTCGCTTCCAAGTAATTGCCTTACTTCTTCATAGCTCATTCCTTCCTTGATAGTAGCAAATTGGGTAGCGGAAATCCCTGTTGTATTTATAGTTTCTACATTATCGACCGGTTTTTGCTGTGTTCGCGAAGTTTGGATATCTGCAGAGCATCCAGATAAAAGCAAACCAGTTATCGTGATTACTAGTAGGAACTTCATAAGCACTCCTCATTTCCTTTTCTATCATGTATTCCCAGAAAATGATATAATATTGTAAAGTTTTGTTAATTATATCATATAGGAGAGATAGAAATGTTTAGCAGATTACGAATAAGTATGATTACCCTATTTCAGGTGATGATCGCAACGATTTTAATTCTTTGTTTGCCTTCGTTGTTTACCTATAATCATACTGTTTCCTTTCAACCATTCTTGTACGTATTTGCAATAGAAGATTTGCTATACTCCCTTAGTAAGGTTAATCTAATTACGGTTTTTTCAAACATATGGAGTCCATATTCTTATTCTATGATCTTGTTAGCAAGCGCATTTTTTATTGCTTTTACTGTAGCAATGATACTAAGCATTCTATATATGATTTTTAACCAAACGATGAAAGCATGGATAAAGCGGTTGTTATTTGTAATGGAAGCTATTCCGGATGTAATGATCATCGTTGGAATACAAGCATTACTCATTTGGTTCTTAAAGCAAACAGGGCAGATGCCGTTTCAAATTATAAATTTCGGAGCAAAAAAGGCATATGTGATTCCGATCTTATGCTTATGTATTTTGCCAAGCATTCAATTATTTCGAATGCTTATTCTGCATCTAGAGGATGAGCAACGGCTCCCATATGTTTTAGTCGTAAGAGGGAAAGGATTTTCCTTTTCCTATATTGTCATCATTCATCTGCTGCGCAACGTATGTATCCATTTATTTCATCACGCCAAAACAATGTATGGATTGATGCTCTCTAACCTTTTTATCCTAGAGTACATCTTTAACATGAACGGGATTATGATGTATCTCATTTCTTATGGAGTAAAAAAATTAGATGTTAGTTTTCTTATTATTATCCTATTTTTCATTCCTTATACCATTTTCGATATCTTCGGTTCACTTATGATAGACCGATTTAGCGGAAGAGAGGAGGGGGTCGTATGATGAAAGAGAGGATGTATTCGAAACGTATCGTCATTGGTATAGTGGCACTTGGAATCATACTGATGGCGAGCCTATTCTATCCGCTATATGTGAAGGATCTGCCGGCGCCTAAGCAATTGCTTTACAACGGGAATAAGGATTTAATTGCTGTTGCTCCGTTTACGCCACTGCAAATGCCTCCATTTGGTACAGATCGATACGGCGTACCCATTCTGTATAAAATTGTAGAAGGGGCAAAATATACAATTGGATTTGCAATTTTCGTAAGTTTTTTTCGAATATTCGTCAGTGTATGTATGGGTATATGTATGAGCTTTCGTAAGCGAATGAAAAGGATTCAACCAAGCATTTTCTACAATTCCACCTATTTTTCTTGTATATATTTTGATGGCACCTGTATATATTAGTCTTACTATTTATGATGCTGTACCATCCTCGCAATGGATCATCATCCTGTATCAATTGGCTGTTTGTATGGGTGTAGGTGTACCTATGCTATCTGCGTATGTGTCAGAAGAAATTGATGAATTAATGAAACAAGAGTATGTAAATAGCGCCATTTTAATGGGGGCATCAAAATGGTACTTAGTAAAAACTCATATACGCCTATTTCTAAGAGAAAAAGTACTGATTCTTTTTATGCAGCACATTGTACAAGCTTTAGTGTTATTCGTTCATTTGGGACTTCTCCATTTTTTTATTGGCGGGCAACGCGAAATTCAAATCTCTACTATGGATACAAAATATGTATCATTAACAAGTGAATGGGCAGGATTAATTGGGTTAGATCGATACGAATTTAATCTGGCACCGTGGATTGTACTAAGTCCACTTTGTGCATTTGCGATTACCATTTTCTTTCTCAACCTGATTACTGAGGGAATAAGGGATGCCTGTAATAATAAGGGGCAGAATAAATGGGAACAGCAACAAGATGATATATCGAACTATACTGTAACTCTTGAGAAAGAGGCGTTTGCAGTACTGCATGCTCCTTTAGATAAAAAGGATGACTAGCATACAGATAGGAGTATGTACAACTATTTCAACATTTTTGTGAAATGTATCCGTTTTCAAAAATTAGGTGTATAATAAAGATGTAATAAGAAATACCTAATAATAGATTGATAGGCATTTAAAATGGAGGTGCATGGATTATGAATGGCATGACTTTCTTTGCAATTGCATTAGCAGCATTACTTCTTGTTGCATATCAACAAATGGCTCAGCAAAAACGTGCGATGGTTCCGGTTAAAATAGACGATAATGACGAACAAGGTTAGTTTTTTTCAGGCTAGTTAGACGTCTGTCTCTACATAATAAGTCTGAAACTCAAGTTCAAAAGTTAATTAACAATAAAGTGGAGTACCGACTTATAAAAACAGCAAAAAACATCAGTTGAATGGCTGATGTTTTTTGCATTCTCACGGTGCTATTTCTGGTACAGTTCAGTGATAGCGAAAAAGTTGAATTACACTTAGGATAGAATCCGCTTTTCCCCTTCAATTTCTTGAATCGGACTGATATTTTGCGTGAATTCAAGAGTACCCATGTATTCTCCATTTTCATCTCGTACTGCAAAATAGCGAATGTATATATATTTATCATGAAACTTAATCCAGAAAT
>NZ_JBXKMX010000016.1:0-4908 GCF_056992975.1 Ectobacillus sp.
AAAAGCTATGCCCAAAAAATTATCGATGTGTATGTGAATCCAAATGATAAAGAAATGCTTGGTCTTGTGTTTCCAATGACAAAGGATGAGGCCATTTTGGAACGAAAGTGGAGCGAGACGGTTGAAAGCGTGTGGGAAAAGCTACAGGAAGGTAAGAATGTTGCGTTCGTTACAGAAGGTGACCCACTTTTATATAGCACATTCATCCATATGATGGTTCTGATGCAAGAGCGTCATCCAGAAGCTAACATTGAAATTGTTCCTGGTATTTCTTCTGTGAATGGAGCTGCAGCAAGACTTGGTATTCCGCTTGCAGACGGGGATGAGCATGTTGCTATCATTCCAGCTCACGATAATTATGAAGCAATGAAGCAAGCCATTGAAAATCATGATTGTGTCATTTTTATCAAGGTGGCGAAGGTTATCGATTTGATGCTGCAAGTTGTACGTGAATTAGATTTGCTTCCTAACACTTCTGTTGTGACAAAAGTAACATCGGATGAAGAGATTATTTGGAAAGCAGAAGAAATTGAAGGTGCTGAATTGGAATATTTAACATTGATGGTGGTGAGAAAATGAAACTATACATAATTGGAGCAGGTCCTGGCGATCCAGATTTGATTACAGTAAAAGGGTTAAAGCTTCTAGAGGAAGCGGATGTAGTATTGTATGCGGATTCTCTTGTGAATGAAGAATTAATTGCAAAAGCAAAGCCAGAAGCAGAGGTCATGAAAACAGCGGGGATGCATTTAGAAGAAATGGTCTCCATTATGGTGGAACGAATCAAGCAAGGGAAAAAGGTTGTGCGCGTTCACACAGGTGATCCAGCCGTATACGGTGCGATTATGGAGCAAATGGTTCTACTAAAAAAAGCAGGAATCGGTGTTGAAATTGTGCCGGGTGTTAGCTCAGTATTTGCAGCAGCTGCAGCGGCACAAGCAGAACTTACTATTCCAGACTTAACACAAACGTTGATTTTAACAAGAGCTGAAGGAAGAACGCCAGTGCCTGAGTTTGAAAAACTACGGGATTTAGCCAAGCACCACTGTACAATTGCTCTTTTCTTAAGTAGCACCTTAACGAAAAAAGTGATGAAAGAAGTATTGGATGCCGGTTGGAGCAAAGATACGCCGGTAGCGGTCATTTATAAAGCATCATGGCCTGATCAAAAAGTTGTCCGTACGACAGTGGAAAACATGGATGAGGCAATGCGGACAAATGGTATACGGAAGCAGGCGATGATTTTAATGGGCTGGGCGCTTGATGAAAATATACATGATAAAGAGTACCGTTCAAAGCTGTACGATAAAGAATTCACACACGGATTTCGCCGGGGGGTAAAATCGTGATCCATACGCTTTTGGAAGGACAAATGCCTGCAATCGTGCAAAACGGTGAATATGCAGTCGTTGCCATCACAAAACATGGCGTACAGATTGCAAGAAAGCTAGGGCGTTCGTTTCAAAATACGGATGTATATTATATGAGCAAATTTGAACAGGGAGATGAAGGGGAAAAAGGTATTCAACTTTTTACGGGCAGTGTCCGTTTGTTGCTTCCTGCCCTGTTTAAATCGTATCAAGGGCTCATAATTATTATTTCGCTAGGTGCAGTGGTACGTATGATTGCTCCTCTTTTAAAAGATAAAAAGGTCGATCCTGGTGTTGTTGTGATCGATGATAAAGGTGAGAATGTGATCAGTGTATTATCGGGTCACATCGGCGGAGCAAATGAACTGACGAGAGAGGTAGCAGCAACTCTGGGAGCGAATGCTATCATTACGACTGCTTCGGACGTTCAACAAACGATTCCCGTTGATCTCTTTGGCAAGCGCTTTGGCTGGGTATGGGAATCTGCTGAAAAATTAACGCCAGTTAGCGCAGCGGTTGTGAATGAAGAACAGATTGCAATTGTGCAAGAATCCGGCGAAAAAGAATGGTGGAACTACAAGCATCCGCTACCTATGCATATGAAAGTCTATCATTCGGTTGCTGAGGCATTAAAGCATCCGCATCATGCTGCCCTTGTTGTCACTCATCGAAATCTTCAAGCGGAGGAGAATGCCATTTTACAAAACGGAGTGTTATACCGTCCGAAGGTGATTGTGCTTGGGATGGGCTGCAACCGCGGCACATCCGCTGAGGAAATCGAAGCGGTTATTCAGGAAACGCTAGCAGAACTTGCATTTTCGATAAAAAGTGTGAAGGCGCTTTGCACGATTGATTTGAAAAAAGATGAAGAAGGATTCCTTGAGGTAGTACGAAAAAACGACTGGAAATTTGTTTATTATGCTCCTGAAGTACTAAATAGGGTGAAAATAAAGCAACCTTCTGAGACAGTATTTAAATACACAGGAGCGTACGGGGTGAGCGAACCAGCAGCACTGTTATATAGCGGTGCGGAAGCATTAGAACTTGTGAAGAAAAAGTCAGGAAATGTCACGATTTCTGTAGCGGTTATTCCCTACTAATCGACAAGGAAAGGAGGAGAAATGGCATGTCAAATCGAAGACTTGTAATTGCAGGAACTGGAAGCGGAGTTGGAAAAACAACCGTAACAATTGGGATTATGTCAGCATTACGAAAAAAAGGGTATGTAGTCCAAGGGTTTAAATGCGGTCCGGATTATATCGATCCTACTTATCATACCGCAGTGACAGGAAGAAATTCCCGTAATTTGGACAGTTGGATGCTCGGACATGAAATGGTGACAGACATTGTAAATCGAGGCAGCGTTGGCGCCGACATTTCTATTATTGAAGGTGTGATGGGTTTTTTTGACGGGAAAAATCCAACCAATAATGAGGGAACGACAGCCGAAATCAGTATCATTACAAAAAGTCCGGTTGTTCTCGTAGTGAACTGCGCTAGCATGGCTAGAAGTAGTGCTGCCATTGTGAAGGGATTTCAATCCTTTTTGGATGAAACAAATATTGTCGGTGTCATTGCCAACCGAATTGGAAGTATGGGCCATTTTAACATTGTCAAAACCGCAATTGAACAAGAATGTAAGATTCCAGTCCTCGGTTACATAAAACGAAATGCTGATTTAACGATACCAGAGCGTCATTTAGGGTTAGTGCCTTCTGTAGAGCGAGGCGAGCTTGATCCATTTTTTGATCGTCTTGGTGACGTGATGTTGGAAACGGTAGATATCGACCGCCTATATGAACTCGCAGAAACCACTGCTCTTCAAGTAACAAATTCGCAGTTTGAGAGAAAAGAAGAGAAAACCGTTCGCATCGCTGTTGCAAGAGATGCGGCTTTTAATTTTTATTACCAGGAAAACTTTGATATTTTGGAATCTTACGGGGCAGAACTAGTAGAATTTTCTCCATTAGATGGTGAATTGGTTCCAAGTGATGTGGATGGTCTCTATATCGGTGGTGGATTTCCAGAAGAATTTGCAAATGAGCTATCTAAGCAAACAGCAGTGAAGCGCTCCATCCAAACTGCTATTAAAAAGGGTATGCCTACTTTGGCAGAATGCGGCGGCTTTATGTTTTTAACAGAAGCGATTGAAACAACAGACGGCAAAACCTATGAAATGATAGGCGTGGTTCCTGGTACGGTTAAGATGCAAACAAAGTTGGCAGCACTCGGATACCGTGAAGTAACCGGAACCAACTTCTTACTGGCTGGAAACTTACAAGCAAAGGGTCATGAATTTCATTACTCGACGTTCCATCCAAAGGATGAGGTTCCATATGCTTACGAAACAAAAGGGATGCGCGGCAGAAAGCAAGAAGGTTACATGCGTGATAATCTAATCGCTGGTTATACTCACTTTCATTTTGGTTCTTGTCCGCAAATGGCAGTAAATTGGATCAACCGTTGCAAGGAGATGAAGACGCATGAATAAAGCACTCCCCATTATGCTGCAAGGAACGCACTCAGATGCTGGAAAAAGCGTCATCACAACTGCTTTTTGCCGTATTTTTGCACAGGACGGCTACAAAACGGCTCCGTTTAAGTCACAAAATATGGCGCTCAATTCTTATATTACGATTGATGGAAAAGAAATGGGCAGAGCCCAGGGCGTGCAAGCAGAAGCAGCAGGTGTCGTTGCGACAACTGATATGAACCCAATTTTAATTAAGCCGTCCCGCGACTATGAATCGCAAATTGTTGTACATGGCAAAGTATATGAAACGATGAAGGCCGGTGATTATCGGAAGGATTTTTTTCAGGTGGGTGTGAAATTGATTCAGGATTCGCTGCAAACTTTATCTGAAGAGTACGAACGAATTGTGATAGAAGGAGCAGGAAGTCCAGCAGAAATCAATTTAATGGACCGCGAGCTCGTCAACATGCGCGTGGCAAGAATTGCGAATGCTCCTGTTATTTTAATTGGAGATATTGATAAAGGCGGCGTATTTGCAAGCTTAGTTGGAACGCTTCAACTGCTTCAACCAGAGGACCGTGAACGCGTTATTGGTGTCATTATTAATAAATTTCGCGGCGATGTCAGTCTGCTGCAGCCCGGACTGGATTGGTTTGAAGAGTATACGGGAAAGAAGGTTCTCGGCGTAGTGCCGTATATTCGAAATCTTGCCATTGATGCAGAGGATTCGCTCGTATTAAATGAATATACTGCAGGAAAGCATGCAGAAAAAGAGATTGATATTGTTGTTATTCAATACCCAAGAATCTCGAATTTCACGGATGCCGAGCCGTTTTTTGCCGAGCCGGATTGTGATGTTCGCTATGTTACCAGGGCAGATCAAGTGCATGAGCCGGATTTGATTCTATTGCCGGGAAGCAAAAATACGATTGAGGACTTGATGTTCTTACGAGAAAGCGGGATAGCGGAGAAGATAGTAGATTTACATAAGAAAAAGAGAACACGTATATTTGGAATTTGTGGTGGGTATCAAATGCTTGGTGAGAAGATTTTTGATCCACTTCA
>NZ_JBXKMX010000017.1:0-1879 GCF_056992975.1 Ectobacillus sp.
GCTGGTAATGTACGATCTGTAGCACAAATTTGGTCTGAGGCGATGGAGATGACATCAGACGACCGTACACATATCGTAACCCCTCTTTTCCACTGTGCAGCGATTCATTGCTTTACGACTCCTACTATACTTAGAGGAGGTTCTGTGGTTATCGAAGAAGCATTTTCTCCAGAACAAACGTTACACACGATGGAAAAAGAAAATGTAACCATTTTCTTTGGAGTTCCAGCTATATATAGCATTCTACTAAACACGTCAAAAATGGGAGAGATGGATTTATCCCACCTGCGGTTGTTTGCATACGGTGCCGCACCCATGCCATATGAGTTAGTGAAAAAAATTAAAGCGCTTTATCCTAACGTGAAAGTGCAAAATTTATATGGGCAAACAGAAAATTCACCAGGTGCCACTACATTAAAAGATAAGTACGCGTTAGATAAAATTGGTTCTGTCGGTGAACCCTTGCCTCAAACACAAGTTCAAGTTGTAGACGAGTTTGGAGATAAGCTGCCTACTAGACAAGTAGGAGAAATCGTTGTGAAAGGTCCACAAGTTATGAAGGGGTATCTACGAAACGAGGAAGCAACTCGACATACTATTAAAAACGGTTGGTTATATAGCGGTGATTTAGGATTCTTTGATGAAGACGGTTTGCTATATATTGTAGATCGAAAGAAAGATATGATCATTCGCGGCGGTGAAAATGTCTATCCAGTGGAGGTAGAAGAAGTCTTGTATGAGATTCCAGAAATATTAGAAGCCGCAGTAGTCGGTATTCCTCATGAAGTATACGGTGAAGTGCCGAAAGCATTTATTGTACTTAAAAAAGGGCAGCCATTCACGGAGGAAGATGTGATTGCGTATTGTAAACAAAAACTAGCAAAATATAAATTACCTACAGAAATAGTTTTTCTTGACACTCTCCCTCGTAATGCGAGTGGAAAAGTGTTAAAACAAACGTTACGAGAAAAGAAAAGAGTATAGGTACTTTTTTCTAAACAAAATGGAAGGGCTTACAAAACTAAGAAAAGAGGAGAATTAGGGATGACTTTAGTTAAAACAATTGGTGTAGTAGGGGCAGGAACAATGGGGAATGGTATTGCCCAAGTTGCCGCAGAAGCTGGATATCAAGTGATTATGCGAGATATGACGGAGGAGTCTGTACAAAAGGGACTACGTACCATTCAAAAAAATCTGAACCGAGCGATTGAGAAAAACAAACTGGATCAAGGGAAGGCCCAGGAAATCTTAGGGAGAATCCGAAGTACCGTGGAACTGCAAGACTTGGCAGACGCTGATCTCATTATTGAAGTTATTATTGAAAAGACGGAACCAAAAAAAGCCCTATTTCAAGAGCTTGATACAATTTGTAAAGAAACAGCCATTTTCGCTACAAATACCTCTGGCTTAAGCATTACAGAGCTTGCAGCATCAACGAAACGGCCTGATCGCTTTATTGGAATGCATTTTTTTAATCCTGTTCCAGTCATGAAGTTAACAGAAGTCATTAAAGGGCAAGAAACATCTGAGGAAACATACCAATTAGCAAAGAGTTTAGTAGAATCCTTTGGGAAGGTTGGGATTACGGTCAATGATGCTCCCCTTTTTGCTGTGAACCGAATTTTGGTTCCGATGATAAATGAGGCAATCTTCGTTTTAGCAGAGGGAACAGCGAGTGCAGAAGATATTGATGAAGGTATGAAGCTAGGTGCGAATCATCCAATTGGACCATTAGCATTAGCGGATCTTATTGGGTTGGATACATTACTACTCGTTGTCGAAACATTATACACAGAGACAGGTGATTCGAAATACCGTCCTTGTCCATTACTAAAGAAACTAGTACGTGCGGGACACTACGGCAGAAAAACAGGTAAGG
>NZ_JBXKMX010000018.1:0-4849 GCF_056992975.1 Ectobacillus sp.
CCACTACCTTTCCCTCTCGATACCACATTCGGTACAGGGCAGCCCATATTAATATCGATGCCTTTAAATCCTAGCTCTGCCATGCCAATACTCATTTGCCGGAAATATTCGGGATTATCCCCCCAAATATGTGCCACCACTGGCTGTTCATCTTCTGTAAAAATTAAACGGCCACGCACACTTTTTATACCCTCTGGATGACAATAGCTATCCGAGTTTGTAAACTCTGTGAAAAATACATCCGGTCGACCGGCTTCACTTACTACGTGACGAAAAACAACATCTGTCACATCTTCCATTGGTGCAAGTACAAAAAATGGTCGTGGTAAATCACGCCAAAAATTATCTATCATTTTAAATTCAAATCCTCTCACTATGGATACAACTTCAAACTCTCGGTCAAAAAATATAAAGCCAAATGTTCCACTTCTTTTACACTTATATCATGCTTCATAACTTATTATCAAACACAAGTACATTTGGACATTTATAATTTGTGAAAATCGACAATGTTTATTTTAACTAAAATCGGTCCTGAATGGTATTTTTATAAACAAAAAAGCAGATGGTATAGATTTTTTCTATATCAACTGCTTTTCTATTATACCAACTCCAAAACAGAGGGGGGGCTTGATATCCCCTAATACGTTATGTCCATTTCCAATATAGCTTTTTGAGAAACTTATAAATGCCGACCTAAATATGTACACGTATGTTTGATTAAACAATGAAAAAGTACCAACGAAAAACAAGTTGTTTTTGTTGGGTGCATGCTCATTTTTTGAATTGGATAGGTCAAAAATGCAAGACAAAGGATTAAAGGGATAAATAAGATATGAGGAATTGTATCCTTAGGAATACGAGTATTCCATTTTTTTATCGTAAAAAAGAAGTGAATAAGTCATGTACTTCTAGTATGTTCAATGCTGCATAATGAAAAGTATATTCCTGAAAAGGTTTTTGAGGAAGGATTTTATATAGAACCAGGAACCAAGCAAATAAATTGCGTTGCCTTCCACAATCTTATCAAGGAAGGCAACGCTTATTCTAGACTTTTTTAGTGTCCTCAATAAAGGTTGGGTTGTTGTGCTTTTATTAATACAAATCGATAAAAGTACTTTTGATTAAATCTTATAAGTCATAATTAATTATGACAATTTATTTGCAAGGTTCAAGTTAATAATTTAAAGAAAAACTGGTATAATATTTACCCATGCCAAACATAATTTTTTCCCCAACTGTTTTTTGCCAGTATTTCCACTTCTTCAACAAGACGATCTTCTACCATATAGGTATCACCCTGTTCGAATGGGTTATAGTGATAGGCGTACATTCTTGATAAAAACTCATGAAATGGCATGGATGCTTCTCCTTCAAGTTCACCGAAACCTGAAACACTTGCTCTGATGCCTTGGCCCCAATTCTGGCCACTGTCATTGTTAGGATTGTAAAAATAAATTCGGCAATCGCCGTTCTTGTCTTTTTTTATTCTTTGAATCGATACGGCGTGAAGACCAAGCAGATCCCCATGTACATTTGTGATGAAAATACCAACAGGGTTGGGATAAATCAATTCGTGTCCTTCATTATAATCTGGATGGTGGGTAGCATAGAATAGTTTGACAAATGCCGGATAATTGGTAACATTCAGTGTAAGTTGATCAATCGCATTAATAAAGCCCTTCGGAATCCACTTACCGTAAAATTCAGGGTTTACCCACTTATGACCGTCCTCTCCGCGAAGGAGCGTTCGTTTCATCATTTCGTTATAAATTTTATCGAGATGTGGGACAAGAATAATGGATACAGGATCTAAATCATGGTGGATTTCATTGGCAACTCCCCCTGTAAGGAGGCTTGAGTGGATTGGTACATCTTCAAATGTCATCTCAATATCATTGTCACGGACAGCACGGATTATGTATTCCAGCAGGTGTCCGATTCCATGCTGTGCCCAGAGAGATATGGCTCTTGCTGATTGGCAGGTTGGATTGAGTCCTTGTCCTACACCAAGCGGTTGGCCCAAAACACTTACTACCCCGGCAACAAGTAGACCATTTAGGCTGATTCCGCCTTGTTCATGCTCAAGCTTTGATAGAGTTTGGCGTACCTGAGCATGAACAGGGAGTTCAAACAGACAGCGAATGGCAGTAATAACAGGTTCCTGTGTCAGTACTCCCATGTCAAGTATTTTTGCAAGACCGTATATTGCCTGCCGTGTTTCAGGATAAATGGAAATTTGGATGATGTCATGAATTAGTTTTTTATTGGCATTATAGTTTGCAATCCCAGTTTCTGATAAACCAAGGGACATTGGAATTACATAATTATTTTTTCTATTAAGGAACCGAAGCAAAACAGCATGGTATGGTGAAACAAGTCCGGTAGCTTTCATGGAACATGCAAAAATCTTAGCCTCGGCCTCAAGTTCATCATCATAGGCATTCTCTAATCTGAGTCTGTATTCTCTTTGACTGGTTACATCCCTGTTAAGCGGTGTTGGATCATTAGCAGCACGGGAGTACTTTTCAAGGGCCTCCGCCATTTTTTCATCAATACCGCTTTCAATTAATTGACCAGACAAATTGATCATATTTAAAATCCGTCCCGTCATAATCGGGCGCTGGACTGTCAAGCGTTCGATCTCCTGAGCAATTTTAGCAGCAATCGCAGTCAAGGAAAGTTCTTGGCCAAGGTAGCGGAACAAGTGTTTCGTGCGGATCATATGATCTTCTAATTGACTTTCTGTTTCCGAAGGAAACAAAAGGTCAAGGTTTAGGGCCAGCACTTCATTTAAAAATGATCCAGCTTCTACCTTACTCAATTCTTCATGTATGCAATCTCCTTTTGCGATCGCCAGCATTCTCATTTCACTTAACAATTCTATAATGGAATTAACACTCCTAAGCCTCAATTCACCGCCGACAAAGGGAGGTTGCATTTTCGCTGCGTTTTCCCATGGACCTCCATGGAAGACTCCAGCTTGATCAAATCGATAAGCATTGCTATAGATAATGGTCATCCCGTCATCTGAACCTGCAAGTTCAATAGCTAGCTGGAAGACATCTGTTTGGTACAAGCTTTTGGCGAAGGGCTTTGCCTGTTCTAGCTTGTCCAGTGCAGCTTCAAATCTAGTTTTTAAGAGAGTTGTTTTTATACTTATCCTTTTTTTTGTTTGAGTTGTCATCCTTCGTTTCTCTCCTTATAGGTAAAAATCGTATTTTTCGTATTTTTTCATGAGATTCCTTATGACTTCACTGTCATTCCCAAAGAAAAAAATCGTTCCGTAATGGTTACCAAACCCCACTCGTTCGGCGACTTTCGATGAGGACGGAATGAACATATCATGTTTTAAAAAATAAGGATGGTTTTTAATCTCTTCAGGTACATTCAATCTTTTTACGATTTGTACATTTGGATAGACCATCAAGCTGCCGGCATGTCCTTTGGCAGATACAACTTCTTTAGGGAAAAAGGCTTCCAGTTCTTCTTCTGTTGTATCCGGGTCGCTGCAAAGCACTTGAGCCTGAAAGGGGCTGAATCCATATGCTCGTTCGATACATTGAAAAATATGACCGCCAGGAACTCGTCCTGCGACTTCGCCGAATTTCAATGTTCCATCCGGTGAAATGAAAAATTCAGGATGAATAATGCCATATTGGATTTCAAAGGCATTGACTAGCTTCTCAATTGCCGCTCTAATCTGGGGCCGCCATTTTTCAAGTGAAGGTGACGCAGGTACGAAGTTGGAGTGGCCAAGCTTTACGTATTCCGTAATGTTTAGGAATTTTACTTTGCCATTATGAATAAAAGCTTCGCACGAGAATTCCTGGCCCTCCAGGTGGCTTTCAATCAAAAGTGGAAATTCTGAATCATCAATTTTTTCAATTTCCTGCGGCTCCCGAATCATCCGATGACCGACAGTACCAGCTTTATCAAATGGCTTAACATGAATCGGGTCATTCGGCTCCCCATCCAGTTTGATCAGTGCTTCATTTACTCTTTTTAAAAATCGATATATATCATCTTTGTTTTGAGCTTCTTCAAATACTCCCACTCGGATGCCTGCTATTTGTGCTCTGCGCTTCATCAGACCTTTGTCTCTCAATAACAGAGATTTATTGAAAATTCGAGGGCTATTCAGGAGCTTTGCATTCATGGCACCAGCCCATTCAACTGTTTCCTCGTATATTGGAACAGTAATTTTAGTGTTAAAATCTCTTAATTTTTGGTAGAGTTCATCGGACCTTTCATTTAAATCTTCAAATTTCCAAGGGATAAACTGAATACCATTGGTATCAGCAAAACCCTGGAATTCAGAAGGACCAACAACTACATATGGTCGATTCATTTTGTCAATCGCTTCAATTGCTTGTAGGCTCCAACCTAGTAAAGCTGTAATTTTCCCTTTGTTCACATCCATCTGCATAACTCTCCCTGTCCTAAATAAATATTTAAAATAATCACACAACTATATTTTAACAAAAATATACATATTCCAAATAATTTTACAAAAAAATAACATTTTTTTATTAAAAATACACAAAATGGAAATTATAATATAAATTGTAAAGTTTAAGTTTTCTGAAAAATTGATTTTTTCTAAGAGCTTAGATAAAAATTACAAATATGTTAAATATGTTAAAAGGAGAGCAGTGTGATGAACAATTGGTTTACTAGATTGACAGAATTTTTCCCTGAAAAGGAAATGAAATCCCAAAGGCATTTTGAAATCCTTTTACAAGAAAAAGAAGGTATGTATCAATTAGAGGAAAGCCAAGATCATGTGCTTGTATATTATGAACAGTCTGATTATATTTTCATTGATTATATTCTAGTGAATGGAGAA
>NZ_JBXKMX010000019.1:0-10172 GCF_056992975.1 Ectobacillus sp.
GCTCTCCATCTCGTTCGAACAAATTTGGTTCAAACACTGTCGCTTGATTATAATATGGGATTTCGTAAGCAAACGGGATTAGATTTCGTCGAAGTTTTTTGTAAAGAAGGGTTGTATGCGGATGAAATCATTTTGCATACAAATGATAGTTTTGGAAGAAAAAGAATGGAAAAACGATTACTCCAAGGAAAAGAAAAAGGTGAAATAAATCCCTTATTAAAAATTGTAATACAAGCATATTAAATCACTGTACACACAGTGATTTTTTTTGTTATTAAGTTTATTTGCGGACAGTATTACTGTCCGCATAGCCATACTATATAAGAATTATCGAGTTATAGGAAAAGCCGAAAAACAGCCTTATTTATCCCTTTATTTGTTTTTGTGCCATTGCTACTAATCGTTTCGTAATTTCTCCGCCAACCGAACCATTCGACCGTGAAGTTGTATCGGAGCCTAATGTAACTCCAAATTCACTGGCAATTTCGTATTTAAATTGATCTAGCACTTGAGCAGATCCAGGGACGAGAAGTTTATTTGTAGTTGTCATGTTAAATTCTCCTTTTTATCCATTCCAGCATGTGCTGGTATACATAGCATTTGTGTTTTAGGTGGTATCATACGCGGAAGTAATAGGGGAAGATGTAAGTTGTTGGACACAAAAAAAGAGTAGCTTTAGCTACTCCATCTTCATAATCGCTGCTATTCCCTCGACTACAATTTCATTATGTTGATTATACACATTCGTTTGCAATGTAATTATTTTTTTGTCATCGCGTTTTTTTATCACTTCTGCCACGACAGAAATGGTATCTCCTATCGCAACGGGAGCTTTAAAGCTGACCTGCTGCGATAGATAAATCGTATTTTTTCCAGGTAACTTCGTCCCAAGTACCGTAGAGATAAAGCTGGCTACCAGCATACCGTGTGCAATTCTTTGTTGAAACATTGTTGTGGATGCAAATTCTTTATCCAAGTGAATCGGATTTACATCACCGGTAAAGGTGGCAAATGATTGAATTACATCGTCTGTTATTGATTTAGTAAATGTAGCCTTGTCACCTATCTCAATATCATCGTAACGAACATCAGGAACGAGCTTAGATTGCTCTAGAAGATTCATGTCATCCTCCTTTTTCAAATTGCAGAAAAATGCAAGCGGCAAGGATGAGTATGGTTTACGGTTCAGACGAGTAATGTGAGTACGTACCGATATTTTTCTGCTTAAACAGTAGTGTATAACTTTGTTGCTTGCTCTTCGAATTTCTTTGCAGCTTCTACTTGCTTTGCTTGAAGATCTTTTAAAAATCCTTCAATTTGTTCTTGCGCAGCTTCGCGTTGTTGTTGTTGTTGTGTAATCCAGTTTGTATAGAATTCTTCAAATTGACCACTTGTTTGTGAGAGTAAAGACAGAGAAGTTTTTACAGGAGCTAACGTGATGTTTTGTACTTGATCGGATAATTCTGTCCATTTTTCTTGCCATTGTTGTACTTGCTCAGCGTAAGTAGCACCGGCAAATCCTTTTACATAATCAACATATTGTGCTTGCAGTTGTGTCAAGTTTTGTTTCCATTCTTGTTCAGCAGTGTCTACGTTTTCTCTAATTTTTTCAAATACTTCTTGTTGCTGTTTCAAGCTATCTACTGTAATTTGCTCCACTTGTTTTCCAGCTGAAGTTAGTAAAGAAAGAGAATGTGACCAGTTGTTCCAGAATGCTTCCACCAATTCATTAGGCTTTAGTTCCATGTTTATTCCTCCTAAAATTTTCATATGTGTGAATGCAGATTATTCTGCAGAATCACCGTCGGATTTTTCTGTTTCCCATGGTGACGGAAACGGGAAAAATGCGTTTGTGTACAGTTGGAAAAACGTTCGCAACATATGCTGATATTGCAAGAAGGAGGAGGCGCACGTTTCCAAATAGGTTTCTCCATATTTTGTTATGGAGTAGATTCGCTTAGCAGGACCATCTTCGCTAGTGTCCCATGTAGAGGAAATAAGATTTTCCTTTTCTAATTTGCGTAATGTTCGGTACACATTACCCTGATCAATAGTGGAAAATCCTAAATCCATCAACATCTGAATGAGTTTGTACCCGTGTAAGCTCCAACTTTTTAAACAAAGAAGTAAGAAGGGAACGAGAAAATTTTTCGGCATTGCATTCAGATGCATGGACGAACGCTCTTCTGATTCTGATTGCCCAGCTTGATTTTGATCTTTACTTTGCAAGATTATCACCTCATGCTAACTTGTGAGTATCCATATGTGTAATTTACACTTAGGTGTGAGAATAGTCAACAAAAATGTTTTTATTTGTAAAAAAAGTTCTTGCCTACTTTTATAAAATGTTGGAAAATAAAGAAAACAATGTATTGTTTTTAAATATGTGGGCAAAGGGGTGTAGAGATGATGGCTGATCAAAAGTTCGATCCGCTGAAAACGTGGAAAGATGCGTATGAGCAAACAGAAAGACTTTGGGGAAAGTCAATGAATGAAACCATTAAGTCTGAGGAATATTCAGCTTGGATGGGCAGCGTGTTGGATGTGAATTTGTTTTATCAAAAAGTAATGAATGATATGACAAAAGGATATTTAGAAAAGGTAAATCTTCCAACCCAGGATGATATTGCTAGAGTAGCTACACTTGTTGTGAATTTAGAAAATAAAGTTGATAACATGGAAGAGCTCTTAGAAGAAAAAGTTGAAGTCTTTGAACAGTCTTCTTCTACTAAGCGTGATTTATCAAAGTTGAAAAGTGATATACGTTCATTAGAAGCAAAACTTGATAAAGTAGTGGAGCTTTTGGCAAGTAAACAAGAATCTCACGTACCAGAGACGAAATAATAAATACACTAAAAGATATAGAAAGGGGAATGGCTATGAAACATTTAGAAGGCAAAGTAGCGATTGTAACTGGAGGAGCAAAGGGAATAGGCGAGGCAATTTCGAGAGCGCTTGCAAGTGAAGGAGCAAAGGTTGTTATTAACTACAATAGCAGTAAAGATGCTGCTGAAGCTCTTGTTAAATCTATAGTAGATGAAGGAAACGAAGCGGTAGCTATACAAGCAGACGTTTCAAAAGTGGACGAAGCGAACCAGCTTATAGCTTTTGCAGTTGAAACATTTGGGCAGCTAGATATACTTGTAAACAATGCAGGGATTACAAGAGATCGTACTTTTAAAAAGTTGAATAGAGAAGATTGGGAGCGCGTAATTGATGTGAATTTAAATAGTGTTTTCAATACTTCAAGTGCGATTCTCCCGTACATAACACAATCGGAGGATGGTAGAATTATTAATATTTCCTCCATCATTGGACAGGCTGGCGGTTTCGGACAGACAAATTATTCTGCAGCAAAAGCAGGCATGATTGGATTCACAAAATCATTGGCATTAGAATTAGCAAAAACGAATGTAACGGTTAATGCGATTTGCCCAGGATTTATCGATACCGATATGGTAGCAGAAGTTCCTGAGTCAGTTCGTGATCAAATTGTGGCAAAAATACCGAAAAAACGATTCGGTCTACCTAACGAAATTGCGCAAGGTGTGCTTTATCTATGTAAAAATGGTGCATATGTTACCGGACAGCAGCTTAATATTAATGGCGGTTTATACATGTAAGGCTAAGACGCAATAGATTGAATCTTGAAGAGGTGCATGTGATTGTGCACTTCTTTTGAAAAAGGGGGAAATGAAGTATGGTATCAGTTAAGGAAGAATGGGAAAAGCAATGGGAAAACGTGCCGGAAGAATTCCGAAATACGTATAACCGGGTAAAGCGTGCAAATGACGTTCTTTGGCGTGAGCCGGAACCACAGGTTGGTCAATCACCGAAAGAAGTAATTTGGACAAAGAATAAAAGCAAATTATATCGCTATGTTTCTAACCATAATGAAACGAAGAAAGTTCCAATTCTGTTGATTTATGCCCTTATTAATAAACCATTTATTCTTGACTTAACTCCCGGAAACAGCCTAGTTGAATATTTAGTAGAACGTGGACACGATGTATATTTACTCGATTGGGGCACGTTCGGACCAGAAGATCGTGTGTTGAAATTCGATGATTTTGTATTGGATTACATTGCAAAGGCTGTTAAGAAAGTGCTTCGTGTGTCAGGTGCTGACGAAATTTCATTGCTTGGTTATTGCATGGGAGGAACATTAACATCTATTTATGCAGCGCTTCATCCAGAAGTTCCTATACGAAACATTATTTTTCTAACAAGTCCGTTTGATTTTTCTGATACAGGATTGTATGGTCCGCTTTTAAATGAACGATATTTTAATTTAGATAAAGCGGTTGATACGTATGGAAATATTCCTCCTGAAATGATTGACTTTGGGAACAAAATGTTAAAGCCACTTACAAATTTCACAGGACCTTATGTAGCACTTTTGGATCGTTCGGATAATGAAAAATTTGTACAAAGCTGGAAGCTTGTACAACGATGGGTTGGGGATGGAATTCCATTTCCAGGCGAAGCATATCGTCAATGGATCCGAGATTTTTATCAGCAGAATAAACTCGTAAAAGGTGAACTGCAAATTCGAGGCCAACAAGTGAAATTAGAAAATATAAAAGCAAATGTGTTAAATATATCTGGAAAACGGGATCATATTGCATTGCCGTGCCAAGTAGAAGCACTTCAACAACATATTTCAAGCACCGACTCACAATATGTATGTATCCCAACTGGACATATGAGTATTGTGTATGGTCCAACTGCAATTAAACAAACCTATCCTACTATTGGAGATTGGCTAGAAGAACGTTCTAACTAATTTTCTATAGAAAATGTTTAGCTCCTACGGTTCGGATAAAGACCGTAGGAGCTTTTTCACTTTTTAATCGTTAATACCAAATTGAGGATGCATAAATGCATCTGTATCCGGTTTATCTTTCTTATTTATAGAAGACGTAGCTTCGTTTTTTTTCCTTTTTTTCTCTTCCAGAATTTCTTGGTTTTCTCGCGATGTCCAACCAATATCATTGGTAGGGTGGACCCACTGATCTCCAGCCATAATAGCAGGATCTACATCGGTACTCCAATTATTCAAGGGACTGTTTTCTGAGTTATACCGACTATCTCCAATGACGACACCATGTTCATTCACAAATGGTGGCTCCATTTTCATTCCCGTACCTTTAAAAGAGGGAAAGTTCATTTGATGTGGTAGCGTTTCATCTAATATAGGGGATTTTTCTTTATTTTTATCATCCATTGCCATGATCTCCTTTTTATCCCGAAAGCAAGGGGGTGTATTAATTGATATGCTATTAGTGTGACCGGAATGCTCTCGATTGTTGCACAGACTGCTACGTTAATAATTACCACTTCTATTTGTTACAGCTTGTTACATACTAATGAGGATAAATCAAAATGAGGTGATGTAATTGAAACGGAAAATTGCAGGGCAAGCAGCTGCTGTTAACAATTCTACGCCGAAGGAAAGTTTGCCAAAGGATGAATTTACAGCATCTTCGAACGAAGATAGCGCAAAATATGCAAATCGAAATTCAAAAAAAGGTAGACAATCGTAAAAAAAAGAGGCATGCAATATGCCTCTTTTTGCTATCAAATTATCAAATCATGCTGCATACTGAATATCTCGCATTGTAATGTTTTGGGATTGTAATACGCAAGGATGATGGAAGGTACTGAAACGATGGTTCCTGTTTGCAAAAATGCTTGATAATCAAATGGAATAAATTCCAATACAGTATGTTTATATAAGTCTTTTTCCGACAATTCAATAGATGCAAACTCTTCCCCCAATAGATGAGGCTGCGTTGCAATTTCCTCGTATAGAACTGCTAGCTGTTCCTTGCTAACACGTTCCTCCCACCACGGCTTCCGAGGTTTATATTTGTGACTTCGTAAGTAGTCAATCTTCATAAATCCTTTTACGATTGCGATATGTGTAACTTGTTTCATCTCTAAAAAGTCATATAGTCGTGTAAATAAATCTTCGAGCTGATGACCGATACGAGACCAGCCTCTTTCATCCCAGTAACTACCGAATTCTTGGAAAAAGTCAAATGGAGACGAGAAAATAGCTGAAACAACATATTCAATCGTATTATTCATTCGATGATCATTCCAATATTTTTCAAGCACATCTTCGACTTGCTTAATTCGAATAATATCTTCAAAAGGAAGAACATTATTGCCTAGAATTTCATAAGGTGCTTGTTCCATATAAATATAGTTATGATCACTTGCATGTAGGCGAAGTCCGGTACCACGAAGCATCTTTAAAAAACCAAGTTGCAGTTCTTCTGGTCGCATGGCAAACACATCATTGAATGTTTTTCTGAAAGATGTGTAATCTTCTTCTGGTAAACCTGCGATTAAATCGAGATGTTGGTCAATTTTTTTGCCTTCTTTGACCATCATTACTGTACGGGTTAACTTTTCAAAATTCTGACGCCGTTTCACTAACTCATTTGTTTGATCATTTGTGGATTGAACTCCTATTTCGAATCGGAATAAACCAGGCGGAGCCTCTTTATTTAAAAATTCAATGACTTCAGGACGCATAATGTCAGCGGTAATTTCGAATTGAAAAACAGTACCAGGTTTGTGTTCATCGATAAGAAATTGAAACATTTCCATCGCATAGCTACGACTTATGTTAAAGGTACGGTCTACGAATTTTACGACGCGTGCTCCATTTTCCATCAGGTATCGAATATCGTCTTTAATACGTTCACGATCAAAATAGCGGACGCCAACTTCAATAGAAGATAAACAGAATTGACAGTTAAAGGGGCATCCACGACTAGTTTCAATGTAGGTAATTCGTTTTCCTAGGTAGGGAAGGTCTTCTTTAAAGCGGTATGGGGATGGCAATTCACTAAGATTCAGCTTTTGCAGTTGTGGTTTATAAACGAAAGTATTCCCATTGTTTAGGAAGGCAATACCGTCAAGTTGTTCATATTCTTGGTCGCCTTCAATCTCAAATAGAAGGGATTTAACGCTTGCTTCCCCTTCACCAACAATAATGAAATCAATTTCTGGAACACGCTGCAGCCATTCCTTTACATCGTATGATACTTCTGGACCACCGACAAATAAAATAAGCTTCGGATTAATTTTCTTTAGCATTTTTATGACAGTAATTGTTTCTTCGATATTCCATATATAGCAACTAAATCCGATTACATCGGGCTTACGACGAAACAAATCTGTGACAATGTTCATGGACGGGTCTTTGATCGTATATTCTGCAAGCTCAATCGTGTATTCGGGAGCTGCATACGCTTTTATGTAACGAATGGCTAGGTTAGTATGGATATATTTTGCATTTAAAGTGCTCATTACAACATTCATGGTTATCTACCCTCAATTTCAAGTTTGGTCATGATTCTTTAATAGTATAGGCAAATAACATCAAAAAGAGCAAGTATCTTATGCAAATGTGTTGGATCTTCCTAGTATTTCATGAAATAAAGAAATAGATATAAGAAAAAATTAATGTGCGAACTTCATATAATCAGGCTTTGAATTTTGTACAATTTCCAGTAAAATAAGGGAGAAATACAGGGAAATTTTGTATAATTAAGAATGAAAACAATTGACAAAGAGTTTCTTACATGTAATAATTCAATTAAATTTTAAGAATAATCAAAAAATTTAAAGAAAACTTGGTTTATATAGATAACTTTAGAGGTTAGTGAAAAAATGCGGAGGTGAACAGGATGCTATTTTTTTTACGAAAATGGCAGGAACTACGTGATGTGAAAGTCGAGTTAGCGCTACGTGATTGGTTTTATGGGACAAAAATTAGTTTGTCGATGAAAGCCTCAGAGGACCCACTTACGTTTTTTATCAATGCAGAAGGAAAAGATAAGGGGTTGTTTGCAGAGGATGATTTTTTTATTGTAAATGCTGCTTGTGAACCAGTTTTTGAATTAGAAGGAAAGCCTGCAACGGAAGCTGCATTACATTCTATTATATATCAAAAAAGTGCAGCAGGATGTATTTTGCAAGTGCAAACAGTAGATTGTCATCTTGTTTCCGAAATTTATGGGGAACTGAAAGAAGTGACCTTTGATCCAAAGAATGTTGTCCGTGTGTTTGCAAAAGATGGGATAGAAAGCATTAAAATCCCGATCGTTGAGACAAAGCAAGAATTCGAATCAATGCTGGCTGAGGATGCAACACTATTCTCAGGAAGAAGAGGTGCGTTACTAATTGAAGAATACGGTCTCATCGTATGGGCTGGCACTCCTGAAGAGACGAGAAGATGGCTGGAGGGCATTGAATATTTAATGAATTATCATGTTAAGCTACTTATGATAAAAGGGGCACGGAGCTCGGTTATATAAAGGTATGAAACACTCTGTAGACGAGTGTTTTATAAAAATAACAAAATGTAAGCGCTTAATAATTGTGAATAAGAGGATTCGTTTGGATGTATGTTTGGTTGAAGATGATTGATAGAAGAAAAGATAGTAGAAATGAAGTGATGTGACGATACCTGACTTTGAGATATCCACGCGCAGGGTATAAATGTATCCATACGCGCGTGGAAATCTTATACCAGTTTACTTTTGTGCCTTTACGAGATTTGAGGCAAACACGAAGGTAGCATCTTGCTTTGCCTTTACAACAGTCGTACGAATAATACGAGATGTAATCTCCCCAGGAGGACCAACGTGACCAATTGCTATCGTTGTCGGTGCAGTTTTCACTCGTTTTAAGAGTAGGGAAGCTTGCTTTGCAATATGAGAATTTGTATACTGATCGTCAAAGAATAAATTGTTTTCAATAACGGGGACGCCTAACTCTTCTGCGACCTCTCGTACTTTACTGCTTGGATTTGTTTTGCTATCTAAGTAAAACAATCCGCGTGCTTTACAAACAGCTAACACAATTCGCATGACTCTCTTATCTGCGGTAGCCTTAGATCCCATATGATTATTCATCCCAACAGCATAAGGAACATCAGACACTGCCATTTCTACACGTTTTTTAATTTCTTCATCGCTTAAATCTGTTGTAATGGCGTTAGGACCGAGCCAACTTTTTTTACCGCGAATCGGTTCCATTGGAAGATGAACAAGAACCTCATAGCCTTTCTTGTGGGCCATCTCGGCATCCTGCTTTGTCGAAGGTAAAAAAGGCATCACCGCTATTGTTAGTGGGATAGGGAGAGATAGCATTTCATCGGTACCTTTCATATTATTTCCAAAATCATCAATGACAATGGCAATCTTTCGTTCTTCCTCTGCATATGCAGATGCTGGAAGAATGAAAAGTAGGCAAAGCAAACAGCATACATATTTCTTCATCGTAATAACCCTCTCTTTATTTAAATTCATACGTTAGTCTTTGCAAGAATGGTATTTGTAAACCTGAAATTATGTCGAAGAAAAAGGGATTATGTCATTATTCCTATAATATAAAAAAGTTACATAAAAATTATGTCTATTTTTGCGATTGTATTTACAAAGTTAGAATAATTTGTAATAATCGTTAAAGTGGATAAATTAATTGTTAATTATAGGAATTTTACTCTAGAATAACTAGTACTTTAAAAATGACACGTATAGATTGCTTATTTATGAGGGGGAGACTCATGTTTATGGCAAGAAAAAAGAATGTGATGGACAAGCTCTTACTTGAAATTAAAGTGAAACAAGGGGAGATGATAGAAGTCGGATTACGAACAGGCTTTAATAGTCCCGAAACTCTTACAGTAAGTCAAGAACTAGATGTATATATCGTTAAATATCAACGACTAAAGGCACAAGAACAAGACCGTATATTTGCGAAGCTACGTAAATATATAAGTGGTAGTGGGAAGAATATATTGTACAAATCAACTTTACAATTAGTTTTTATAAGCTTATTAAGATAATCTTTCTTTTGCCCAAGTTCGTGCAATTGTACACAAAGAAAAATAGCATCCTGTCAGGGTGCTATTTTTTTATATGTAGAGAGTGTATAGGAAAGGATAGATCGACGGTTGTTCCAACACCATCCTTGCTAGTGATATGAATATTCCCTCCATGTAGATCAATGATTCGTTTACATATAACGAGACCAAGACCGGTACCGTTTTTCTTGCTTGTGAAAAATGGGTCAAATATTCGTTCCTGAACCTGGGTAGGCATTCCAATGCCGTTATCAATGATAAGTACCCTTGCCCATTCTTTGTC
>NZ_JBXKMX010000020.1:0-7766 GCF_056992975.1 Ectobacillus sp.
AAGAAATAAAATACAACAACCATTAAAAGAAGCGGCAATACTTGTACAACAAACGCATTCATACTTTTAGTCCTCCTCAAATTATGTACATTTTAAAAGTTTTTTGCATTCGGTTTGTTAAAGCCATATTGTTCAAAAAATTCATCCCGAAAATCGCCAAGACGATCTTCGCGAATGGCTTGTCGCACCTGCTCCATTAATTTTAGCAGAAAATAAAGATTATGGTAAGACGTTAAACGAATTCCAAACGTTTCTTCTGATTTAATCAAATGGCGAATATATGCGCGAGAATAATTTTTACACGTATAACAATCACAATTTGGATCAAGTGGACCAAAGTCTCTTGCATATTGTGCATTTTTGATGACAACGCGTCCCTGACTTGTCATACAAGTACCGTTTCTTGCAATACGAGTAGGCAAAACACAATCAAACATATCAATGCCACGAATCGCTCCATCAATAAGAGAGTCGGGTGATCCAACCCCCATTAAATATCTAGGTTTGTTTGTTGGCAATAACGGCGCTGTATATTCCAACACACGGTTCATAACTTCCTTCGATTCTCCTACAGAAAGTCCCCCTATTGCATACCCTGGGAAGTCAAGAGAAACAAGGTCACGTGCACTTTGTTTACGAAGCTCTTCATATTCTCCCCCTTGCACAATACCAAATAAACCTTGATCATTAGGGCGAGCATGTGCTGCTAAGCAACGTTCTGCCCATCGACTCGTCCGTTCAACAGACTTTTTCATATAGTCGTACTCTGCTGGATAAGGAGGGCATTCATCAAACGCCATCATAATATCTGAACCAAGCGCATTTTGAATCTCCATTGCTTTTTCCGGTGAGAGAAAGAGCTTGTCTCCGTTCAAATGATTACGGAAATGAACACCTTCTTCTTCTATTTTACGAAAATCACTTAAGCTAAACACTTGAAACCCACCAGAATCCGTTAAAATAGATCTATCCCAATTCATAAAAGAATGAAGACCACCTGCTTCTTTCACAATTTCATGTCCTGGTCGAAGCCATAGATGATACGTATTACTTAAAATAATACCAGCATCCATTGCTTTCAATTCTTCAGGTGACATTGTTTTCACAGTAGCAAGTGTGCCCACCGGCATAAAAATAGGCGTTTCAAATGAACCGTGTGGTGTATGTACTCTGCCAAGACGTGCACCTGTTTGTTTACAAGTCTTAATTAATTCATAGGTTACAGCTGCCATATATAACTCCTTTCTTCCCTCTACAAGATTAACATTGCATCTCCAAAGCTAAAGAATCGATATCTCTCTGATACTGCTTCATTGTATGCTTGCAGAACATGATCTCTACCAGCCAGAGCACTAACAAGCATAATAAGAGTAGACTTAGGCAAGTGAAAGTTTGTTATTAAACCATCAATCGCTTTATACGTATAGCCCGGATAAATAAATATATCGGTCCAGCCAGAGCATGCACGGAATGGTCCACCTGTTATCGTTGCAATGGTTTCCAGTGTTCGTGTAGAAGTCGTTCCAACGGAAATAATACGACCGCCATCTTGCTTTGTCTTATTTAATAGGGAAGCCGTTTCCTCTGACATATGATAATACTCAGAATGCATCTTATGATTCTCAATGCTGTCTACCGACACAGGACGGAATGTCCCAAGACCAACATGCAACGTAATAAATGCTAACTGCACTCCCTTTTCCTCTAGCGTTTGCAATAATTCCTTAGTAAAATGAAGACCAGCTGTCGGTGCTGCGGCCGATCCTACTTCCTTGGCATAAACCGTTTGATAACGATTTTGATCCTCAAGTTTTTCTTTAATATATGGTGGAAGAGGCATTTCACCAAGTTCATCTAAAATTTCATAGAAAATTCCTTCATAAGAAAATTTCAACTTACGGCCGCCTTGCTCCTCCGTGCCGATACAAACAGCCTGTAGCTTTCCATCACCAAAAGACAGAATTGTTCCTTCCTTCACGCGCTTTGCAGGCTTAACAAGCGTTTCCCAGCAATCGTTCTCTTCTTGCTTAAGAAGAAGAACTTCAATATGTGCTCCTGTATCTTCTTTTATTCCATACAAACGAGCCGGCATAACCTTTGTTTCATTTAGAACGAGGCAATCTCCTGGTTGTAAGAAGGAGACAATATCATAAAAATGTTTATGCTGAATAGCTCCTGTTTCTCGGTTTAAAACCATTAAACGAGATGTTTCTCGTTTTTCTAACGGAGTTTGTGCAATTAATTCTTCTGGTAAGTCGAAATCAAATTCATTAATATCCATTATTCCACCTGTTTCTATTTAAATCGTTGTATAACGTAAAAAATGACGGATAGGATTACGCTCAGTATAAGGGACGTAACAATAGGAAAGAAAAACGTCACATTTCCTTTTTTAATCAAAATATCACCGGGTATTTTTCCAATAAACCGCCAAAGCAAACCAATTGCAATACATATACTACCAATTACTAAAAATAACTTGGACATATCCATCATTTTGTAGGTACCTCCCTATGAAAATGCTCATAGGCAAGCGGCGTGACAATACGACCGCGCGGAGTCCGCTGTAGAAAACCTAGTTGCATTAAATACGGCTCATATACATCTTCAATAGTATTCGATTCTTCTCCAATGGTTGCTGCAATAGTTTCCAACCCAACTGGTCCTCCACGAAACGAGTCCATAATGCCGATCAGTAATTTATGGTCAATATGGTCAAGGCCTAGTTCATCCACTTGCAGAAGAGAGAGTGACGTTTGGGTAATCTCCATCGTAATCGTACCATTGCCGCGAACTTGTGCAAAATCACGGACACGTCGTAAAATACGGTTCGCAATACGCGGGGTTCCACGTGATCGTTTTGCAATCTCTATCGCAGCGACTTTATCAATGACAACACCAAAAACATCAGCTGTACGCTGAGCAATAGCTGTAAGCTGATCTACCGTATAATATTCTAAACGTGATAGAACACCGAATCGGTCACGCAGTGGTGCTGATAAAGCCCCTGCACGTGTTGTCGCACCAACAAGTGTAAACGGAGGTAAATCAAGACGAACAGATTTTGCTGTCGGACCCTTCCCAATCACAATATCTAAGCAAAAATCCTCCATTGCCGGATACAATACCTCTTCGACCGAACGAGGCAAACGATGTATTTCATCAATAAATAATACATCACCAGGTTCTAACGCGGTAACGACTGCCGCTAAATCACCAGGACGTTCAATGGCTGGTCCAGACGTGGTCCTTACGTTAACTCCCATTTCATGTGCAATAATTGTGGCTAATGTCGTTTTCCCCAGTCCCGGTGGTCCATATAACAACACATGATCCAAGGTTTCCTCACGCTGTTTTGCTGCTTCAATGAAAACCTCTAGATTGCGTTTTACTTTTTCTTGACCAATGTATTGACGTAAATGCTGCGGACGTAATGAATATTCAAGCTCATCATCCTCATATACAGATTCACCCGTAACAAGACGTTCCTCCATGCTTCTCACCTCTTACCATGTAATAGAAGCTGCAGCGCCTTTTTAATATATTGCTCCGTTGTTAACTGCTCCCCTTTTAAATCAGGGACAATTCGGGAAATTTCCCTCTGCGCATAACCAAGAACTTGAAGCGCCTCTATAGCCTCTTCTAACTCTACTTGTGGATGTTGTGTATGCAACTCTATAGGGGTCGTAAATAAAGTAGGAAATGCATCTGGAACAATATCAGATAGTTTTCCTTTTAAATCCAGCATCATCTGGCGAGCTGTTTTTTTACCCACGCCTGGAAATTTAACAAGAAACTTTTCATCTTCCTGCTCAATCGCTTGTACAAGCTGCGTTGTCTCCCCTGAAGCCAAGATGGCAAGTGCCCCTTTTGGTCCAATACCAGACACACCAATCAATTTCATAAATAAGGAACGTTCCTCACGCGTCATAAATCCGTATAAAGCAATCACATCTTCGCGAACATATTGATATGTATAAATACGTATCGCCTTATCACTCTTACGAAAAGCGTAAGGATTTGGAGTAAACAATTGAAACCCCATTCCATTATAATCGAGAACGATGTACTCAGGCCCTACAAACTCTACACAACCTGTAATATACTCAAACAAAGATGTCCTCTCCCTTTTCAAGTCATGTATTCCATTTTAACATAAGAACAAGAAAAGCGGAATCGACTTGCTTTGCTCCATAGGGCAGAGGTTCCTTGCACAAAAAGGCGCTTTTTGCCTTTATGGGCGAGGGTTCTCTGACCGGAGGAGCTAGTCGATGGAGCCAGACAAGAAAAGCGGAATCGACTTGCTTTGCTCCATAGGGCAGAGGTTACTCGCACAAAAAGGCGCTTTTTCGTTTAATTATTTTCTTATTCTATTAAAAAAGGGAAACACAAGCAGGAATTATCCTTTTTGTATGACCCTCAGAGGATGTTTCGATAGTTTTTTAGGTGCCTTTTTTCTGAACGGAATATTGCTTCATTGTTTCTAACACTTGCTCATACCGCTTTTTTGATTTCACCCGAATGCCGCGCTCTAACTGATCTTTGCGATAACTCTCCAATTTTTCCATATCTATCTGAAAAAAAGAGTGAATCGCATGATTAGATTTCGGAACACCCTGATAAAGTTGCAGCATCCCTTTTTTTGAAATACCAAAATAACCGCTCGTTTTTAATAACGGAGAAATATCATTAATCCGCTTTTGCATCACCATTTGCGTATCATCTCGGTCGACAAGCTGCCAATCCTTATACACTTTCAACATTTCTTCTATGTTCGTCACTTTTTCTGTAAATATTTCCTCACTCACTTCTCCATCTACATAGGCACGCTGCAAAACAACGGTAATGGATGGTTCTTTCTCTTGAAGCATTTGTTCCGTATCTTTGGCAAAGCTAGAAAGAGAAGCTTCAAATAGAAAGGCACTTCCACACACTAGTATGAGTGTAAGCTTTGCTAGAAAGTTCATTCAACCTTCATCTCCTACAATCGTTAGTTTGAACTAACCCTTAGAGTTATGAGTTTCCACTACTAGTTTGACCATATGAAGACGTTTTATCCATCTTATCTAGTTGAAGCTTTCTCCTGAAACCTAGCAAACCCTTCTCTACCTAGTAGCAAACCAAAAAAGGAGAAACGCCTAAGCGTTCTCCTTCTTCGAGACTTACATTACGTTTGGACGAATAGATTGAAACATACTATCCATTTCCGTTTTTAAGCTAGGGGTCATGGTTCCTCTTAGCAAATGAATACTCATCGATTGTACTTTATTAAACATTACTTCATCAGAAGTTATTCTTACATGTCGCCCATTTGTGATTGGCGAAATTTCTTTTGAAACAGCATCTTCTGCCTTTTTCTCTTCCCCTTTAACTCGTGGTCTTATCGCCACGATTACATCGTTTCCTTTTACAATTGTTACCCCTTTTTCTACTTCATTCATACGGTTGATTCGTTGTGTAAGATCTTCTGCCAATTTACGATCTTTCGCTGAATCATATCCGTTCATTGTTATATTGCGTTTTGGATACGCATTATAAAAATGTGACTGGGATGTTGGGTCTGTATGGTAATCGTATGCAACACTATTGCGTTTATTATGAATGTGTTGATTAATCTTTGAGTATTTGACATTCCCATAATTAGGAACCGTAGTTTGATTAATACTTGCATTTGTTACGTTAGTGTACGGTATATTACCATGTACATTTGGATAGTAGCTTTGTCCCCTATAAGATGTTTGCTCATATCCAGTTTGCTGTTCCATGGACGTTTTTGGTTGAGTAGTACTACAAGCTGTTAGTGTGCCCACTAGCAAAAGAGTTGTTGCAACCTGCTTTACTTTTTTATGCAATGCAAACACCCCCACGAATAAGAGTAAGCCTTTTGGCTCTCTCTTATATTGGCTCATGAGGGTGATTTTTAAACTGACAGATATTGTTTAAAACTTAGGAGGTGCTACTGCTAAGTGACGTTTATGTTCAGAACGAGCGTGCATGTTTTCAATGATTAGACGATCTTTCTCTGGAATTTCTTCGCCCTTTAAATATTTATCAATCATATTGTATGTTGTTCCCATTTCATTTTCATCCGTTTGGCCTTCCCAAAGTCCTGCAGTAGGTGCCTTATGTATAACTTCATCAGGTACACCTAATGCGATTGCTAACTCACGCACTTCACCTTTCGTAAAGTTAACAAGAGGTACTAGGTCAACCCCACCATCTCCGTACTTCGTAAAGTAACCAGTATGCCATTCAGCTGCATTGTCTGTGCCAACAACAAGATAGTTAAAGTTATTTGCAACTGCATACAAAGTTGACATACGAAGACGTGCTCTTGTATTTGCATCGCCAAGCTTCGCTTTTTCTTCATTCCATGTTCCAGCACTCTTTAGTTGTGATTCAATCTCATGAAACAAAGTATGATGGGTATCTGTTAAAGTAATCACATAGTGTTCAATACCACTGCTTTCAACGACTCGCAGTGCATCTTCCGCATCTTTTTCATTACTTTTACAAGGCATAATCAATCCAACTGAATGATTAGGAAAGGCACGCTTAATCAAGTGTGTTGTAACTGCTGAGTCAATTCCACCACTAATCCCAACAATTGCACCATTTGCATGAGCTTCCTTCACTTTTAACTGTAGCCATTCAACAAGTTTTTGTATTGTTTCTTCCATTATTCCATACTTCCCTTCGTATGTTTGTGATTATGTTACCATATTATATAATCGCTCGACAAATTGTAAGCGAAACCGAAATTGCTTTTTTGTGAAATAAATCAATTGCTGCTCGAATCGTTTTTTTTCATTATCAGAAAGAAACAAAAAATAGTACCATTCACGTATTAGATCTTCCGGGAATAGAAGGAAAAGAAGAAACATACGATTGCTAAGGAGTTCTTTCAGTTCATAAAATGTTGTAAGTTCCTCTAATGACCAATTTTCATAAGGCAATGCTATATGACACCATTTCACATAATCATAAATGATAGGACCATAGCTCATACAGTCAAAATCAATTAAATATACTTGATCAGCTTTTACATAATTATGCTCCGTAATATCTCCGTGCAAACATGTATGAATAGATGCTGATATCTCAGTAGGAGAAAAACGGGCTAATGCGAAAGATGACCAGTCCAGAACCCTTCGTACGATTGATTCTCCCATATAAAATGATAAAACTTGTTTGTGAATATCGATTGTCTTCACTCGTTTGTACCACTTTAACCATACAGTCTGAACGGGTAGAATTGAACAAAACTGTTCAGGAAGCATACACGCATAGGTATGATATAAATGGAGAGTTTCAAGCGAATGCTTGCGATCCTCCTTCAATCGGAATGAAAATGGTTCATTGTATGGCAAATAATCGAATAATAACCAGTAGGTCGATTCGAACTGCTCATATGTTTTTCCATTCGGAAGCAGCCTAGCAAATGATGTAGAGGAAAATCCAGTTTTTTGTAATTGCTTAGAAATCATAAGCTGTAGCCACATCTTTTTGAAGGTAGCATATCCCTTTAAAACGTATTTATCATTATCCGTTTCAACAACATATATATGCGGTTTTATCGGAATAACCTTGCTAACATTCATACCTATTTGTTGCAAGAAGAAAAAAAGGCGATTCATACATGCATCGCCTTTTTTATGTTCATTATGTTTCATTGTCATCATCATCAATCTTTGGTGTGCCAAATAGGGATTGTTGGTCCTGACGATAGTAGGATGCTTGTGGATACGGAGCATATGGCACGGATG